>JAYZGM010000254.1:0-14216 GCA_036336225.1 Acidobacteriota bacterium
TCAACTGGGTTATAGGATGAAAAATCACGCCGGTCCTTGATAAAGGCGCTGCCCCCGCCCCGGCTATACCCGAGCCCGGAGGCGGCCATGAGGGGCGTGGTCCCGTCTCGGCTGGCGAGCTGCGTGTTGGCGCCGCTGGCAGCCAGGAGCTGCATCATCTCGGGCTCGAGGAACTTCGCGGCGAGCCAGTATGGCGTGGCGCCGACCCAGCGCTCCATGAGTGCAAAGTCGTGACTCCACCGTCGGACAGGGGTGCCGCGCATCAACTGCGCGTTCGGGTCGGCACCATAGGCCAGCAATTCCCGCAGGAGCGGGACACCGGCGTGGGGATCGGGGTTTTGGACACCGCGGTCAACGAGCGTGCCACGCAGAACCGCAGCGTGGAGTGGTGTGTACCCTAGCGGCGCCAGGTTCGGGTCGGCGCCGGCGACGAGCAGCGTGGTGGCGACCGATGCGTTTCCACTATGGGCCGCAATTGCGAGGGCGGTGTTGCCATCGGCGGCCGCGTCGTTCGCATCGGCCCCGTGATCCAAGAGGAGCCGGGCAGACTCCGGGTCGCCAGACCGCGCCGCGAACAGTAACGGCGTGCCTCCGCCCTGTGGCACCGCTTCAAGGCGAATTCCCCGGGAGGCGGACCCCGCCGAGCGACTGCCGCCCATGTTGAATACTCGGCTACTGACCCGCGAGCGGGACTCGATGTCGGCGCCATGCTCCAACAACACAGCGACGATACGGGGATAGGCGTTGGCTGCCGCCCACATGAGCGCCGATTGTCCACGTGTGTCTTCCGTGGCATTCACCGGGGCTCCCGCGGCAAGCAGGTTTTCGACCGAATCGAGGTCTCCAACGCGTGCGGCCAACATCAGCGGGGTTTCGCCCCCTTGTGCCCGGTGTGTGACGTCGGCTCCCGCATCGAGCAACGCTTGGACGATTCGACTGTTTCCGCGTGCGGTCGCCATGAGCAGCGGTGTCATACCCAGGTCGTTGGCCGCATCGGCGTTGCCCCCGGCCTGAAGCAGCAGGTTCACCAACACCGGGTGTTCCCAGTGGACGGCCCAATGTAATGCCGTGGCTCCGTCTCCCTGACGCGCGGTGACATCCGCGCCGCTCAAGATCAACGTCCGCACGGTGTCGATCTCCTGGGCGCGAGTGGCGTCAATGAGTGGCGAGCGGTCGCTTTGAGCTCGAAGCGGCAGCCATGAGAGACAGGCGATGCTGAGCAGTACTACCACGGGCACGTGCCATGAGAAGGTTGGGGTGGCGGGTCGTGGTGCGTGCGACTGACCAACGAGTCGTCCGGTCATGACAGGTTCACACGGCCGGTGCTGTCGTGGAGCCCATCGATGTCCAATCCGAGTAAATCGAGGACGGAGAGATGAAGATTGGCCAAGGGTGGCTCGTCGGGGAGAAGAAGATGTCGTCCCCCCTTCACCGATCCGCCTCCGCCACCCGCGAGAACCAGCGGAAGATTCCACGGTTGATGGTCGCCCTCGCACATGCCGGCGCCGTAGTAGACCAGGGTGTGGTCCAGCAACGAGCCGTCTCCATCCGGGGTTGATCGGAGCCGGTCAAGGTAGTACGCGAACTGCTCCGCGTGGTGGGTATTGATCTTGATGAGCTGCTCCCGGCTGGCGTCGCTGTGCTCGTGGGACAAGGGGTGATGACCGCCTGGGGCGCCGATCTCCGGGTAGGTGCGGCTGCTGAATTCACGACCCACCATGAACGTGATGACACGGGTGAGATCACTTTGATATGCCAGCACCTGAAGGTCGAACATCAGCTTGGCGTGGGAGGCGAACGTGTCAGGAACCCCGGCCGGTTGGTCGAGAACCGGGAGCTCCCGGTCGCTCTGCGTCTCGGCCGCCTGGATCCGACGCTCCACATCGCGGACCGCGTCGAGATACTCATCAAGCTTGGCCGCATCACCGGGGCCCAGCCCCCGGCGCAAGCTGGCGACCTTGTCCGTCACTGAGTCGAGCAAGCTACGTCGGGCTCGGAGTTGCTCGCGACGTGCGGCGGGGTCGGTCGTGCCGCCATCGCCAAACAGGCGTTCAAACACGACACGCGGGTCGTGCTCCATGGGAAGCGGCGTGGTCGGGCCTCGCCAGGCGATAGTGTGACTGTACGTGCAGCTGTATCCCCCGTCACAGGTTCCAGCCCCTTTGTCGCCAGACTCGAGCGAAAGCTCGAGTGATCCCAACGGCGTGTTGGCCCCGAGGTCTCGAGCGACCAGTTGGTCGACCGAGATGTCGGCGCGAAAATCGTTGCCTTCCTGACCAAACGGTCTAGGAATCGCACCGGTGAGGTATTTGGTGGCACATCGTCCGTGGACGGCGCCACTCTTGGCGGTCAATCCATTGGCGTTCTGGGTGAGACCGCTCACGATAACGACCTGGTCACGAAACGGTGCAAGTGGCCGAAGGATCGGAGAGAGAGTGAAGCCTGGGCCTGGTGGTGGTGTCCACTGGTTGATGACTACCCCGTTTGGCAGATAGACCACGCCAAATCGCTTCGTGGGTCGCGCCGCGGTCTGACTGAGCGCGGTCAAGGCCGGCACCATGCCATCCAGTAACGGGAGGGCCAGAGTCGTGCCCAGCCCTCGTAGAATGGTCCGCCTCGGAAGTGTCCGCTTGGTGATGATCATGATTCAGACCTGCGCATCTGGAACGGCATGCTTCGGACGATACCGAGCACAAGATCGGACCACCGGTACCCCGTTGCCTCGGCATCACGTGCGATCTGCCGCACGACTGGGCGGTCGTAGTATTCCAGCCCGCGGCCGAGGGCGTAAGTCAGCAGTTTTTCTGTCACCGTTTGGGCGAATTGGTCGTGTCGCGCCAGCAGTACCGCGCGGAGACCTGCCGGTCCTTCGAAACGCGTGACCCCATCGGCGAGGACGGCCGAGGCGTCGATCGGTGCTCCGGCGTCCGTCGCGCGCCACCGACCCACCGCATTGAAGTTCTCTAGTGCGAATCCGAGTGGATCCATAGGCGCGTGACACGCGGCACAGACCGGATTGCTTCGGTGCTGCGCCAACCGCTCGCGGACCGAGCGCGGGGTGCCGGTCTCGTTCTCCCCCGGCAACGCCGGCACGTCGGCAGGGGGCGGGGGTGGGGGGGTGCCCAGCATGTTGTCCAGCAGCCACTTCGCACGGAGTACGGGTGACGTCCGATTGCCATACGACGTCACGCTGAGCATGGCGCCGTGACCGAGCAGACCGATGCGTCGAGGGTCGTCCAGCTGTACCCGTCGAAAACGGTTCCCCCGGATGTTGGGTAGGCCGTAATGCGTGGCGAGCCGTTCATTCAGAAACGTGTAGTCGGCGGTGAGAAGCTCGGTGACGCCACGGTCGTTGCGGAGCTGACTCTCGAGAAACAGCCGGGTCTCCTGCTCGAACGCCCGACGCAGATTTTCGTCAAAGTCTGGAAACAGGTTCGGGTCCGGGGCCAGACCGCCAACACTTCGCAGGGATAGCCACTGACTCGCGAAGTTATCGACGAGGGCGTTGGCTTTCGGGCTCGAGAGCAGACGGCGTGCCTGCTGCTCGAGTGTCGATGGGTCTCGCAGTCGTCCCGCTGCCGCGAGATCCAGGAGCTCGTCGTCTGGAATACTGCTCCACAAGAAAAAGGACAGGCGTGAGGCGAGTTCGAGGTCAGTCAGAGAATGGATGGTCCCGGCCGAGGCTCCCGCTGGGTCCCGCTCGATCCGAAACAGAAATTCGGGATCGATCAGGATCCGCTCCAGCGCGGATTGGATGCCCGCGTCAAAACTTCCGGTGGTCCGCCGGCCGGTGTCGAAGAACCCAAGCAGAGACACGAGGTCGGTTTCGGTGACCGGCCGACGAAAGGCTCGACGGGCGAGGGTCTCTAGAATCGTTCGAGCGCACGGTAGCGTGTCGTCTTGGTCGGTCGGGCGGCACGTAAACACACGGGTTCGGCTTGGTGTGGTTCCGGGGCCCGTGGGCGAGTAGGGACCGTTGATGGTCACACTCCCGACACCAGGGCCTTCCGGACGGGAAGAGACATCGGTCGTCTCGGTGACCGTGGCGCCATACTCGCGGAGTGGTGGTTGCCGCACGCCCTCGTGTTCCCAGATCTGGGCAACGAACGACAGGGCGACGACCTGCGTGCCGGCTCGTGCGGAAAAAGGAATTTCGAGGTGGCTGTCGGCGCCGGTGCGATAGTCATCCCAGGCTTGGGTCGGGAACCCAGCCCCCCCCGCTGCCACGAATGTGCCTGAAAAGCTGACCGGTGCGGGTCGGCCAGGGGCATCGCCGCCGACCGTAAATCGTCCGATTCGCTCTCCTCCGATCCGGACGTCCAGCTCGTGGGCCTCGTCGAGATTCACGATGTATTCGTACACACTGCGCGTCAGACGAATGCGTAGCCGGTATTCGCCATCGAGCGGAAAATGATGACGCACCGCCAGACCGCCACGGGAGCCAAAGGGAAGCTCTTCCTGCATTCGGTCGTTTTGGACCAAGTTGGTGGGCACGGTATAGGTCTTCGAGGTAAAACTCGGACCAATGGAGGTGTCGCCGACGGCGAGTCGGCTAACCCGTCGGGCGGCCGACAGATATCGCTCCATAAGTGATGGAGAGAGGGCAAGCGTGCCGGCGAGGTTGTCGAACCCGTGTCCTACATCGTCGGCGGGCAAGATCGTCGATCCATCGATCTCGAGCGCCAACAGGTCTCGGATGGTGTTCGCGTACTCGGCCCGGTTGAGGCGGTGGGCCGGAACCCGACCGGGGTCAGGCGTGGTGACGGCGGCCTGGTCGAGCGCTGTTTCGAGCCATCGCCGAAATGCGATGGCGCTCGCGGGGGCCGGTCGGGGTCGGCCGGCCGGGGGCATCAGGTCGCCACGGAGCTTATGCACGACTTGCTCCCAGACCGGGGCCGACCCTGCGATATTTGCGAGGTCCAGCTCGTCCAGCGCGAGCTCGGCGGTGCGCAACCGACCGTTGTGGCAGGTGACGCAGTATCGATCGAGCAGCTGCTGATGAGAATCTGCTGATTCAGCGAAGGTCGACGGATCTTGAACCGTTTGGGCTTGTGCCGCCATGCCGATGGATAGCAGTAGCAGCCCGACCACGACCGTCTTTCCGGGTGGGGGCGTGTTCATGCGCACCTTAGAGCCCGCAGTTCCCCTCCATCATACCAACCGTGTGTGACCACACTCGACCTCCAACGGCCTGAACACCGTCCTCTGGTCTTGGGAGAGACCTCAGTAAGGCATCACGCGGCCAGTGTGCTCCCGTCCGATTCGTGCACCTTCCTCGTTGGCAAAGTGGAACATGATGCCATCGTCCACCCGCTCGATGACGTTGTCGGCATTGGTGCCGACCTCCGAAAAGATCACATTGTTTTCCCGGGCCACCGCGAGGATCCGGTCGCGGGCATCCATCACCGACTGCGGGTAGGCCACGCCGGGTGCTCGAATCAGCCCGAACGACATCATCATGTCGGCGGGGCCCCACTCCACGATCCCGATACCGGGCACCGCCATCGTCTGGTCGATGACCTCGAGCGCTCGCTGGTCTTCCGGCTTGAAGCCCAGAAGGATCTCTCCGTCCGGGTTGAGGGGCCACGGGTCCGCCTTGCGAAGATACTCCGCCGCGGTGATACCCCACATTTCTGCCGCCAGTCCCTGACCTCCGCTGCCCCGCAGGCCTTCTCCGATCCCGGGTGTCTTGGCGGCGAGGGGATATCGCGCCGCTTGCACAAAGGCCCGCGCGGCCTCCTCCTCTCGCATATGGACCATCAAAATCCCGTGGGCACCGGCCGCCAGCACCTGTTCGACCATCCAGTAATTGGCTCGTACCGTCGCTTCATCGATTCCGCCGACCGGAAGCGTGACGATCACGGCCGGGGTACGGTGACCGCTTTTCGTCGGTCCCCCATCGATGAGCCCCTGCATGAAGGCCTTGAACTGAAGCGGACTGAAAGGGGCTTGTTCCACGTTGTAGCCGATGGCGTCTGCCCAGGTTGTGGCCAGCCGTTTCCCCTCATCGTATCCACCACCCGGGAACTGGAAGTAGTAGACCGGCTCACCCGCCTCGATCAATTCGATCGCCTTGTTGATCCGTTTTGGGGTATAGGTGGCGTCGTCGGATTGGCGTGCGGAGGTGCCGACGACGAGCGCGAACGCGGTAAGGATGGCGGCAACACAAACGCCCGATCGATGCATGAGACCTCCTGAGCAGCACTGATGACATTGTGGTTATCTTTCTTGGAGTGGGTCGGGTTGTCAATGTGGGGCCAGGCGAGGACGGTGGTAAACAGAATCGGGCCAGCCTGCGTCATCCGACCAAGCGGCCACGGTTAGAGCGGACTCACCAACGAGTGAGTCGGGGACCGGACCAGCGCCGTCGTGGGGCGTTCCGTCGGTCATTAGGAGGCGATCGGTGAAGAAGCAAGTCGGAGTCACATTACTGGGGCTCGTTGTCGGGGGTGCGACAGCGGCGGTCGCCGGAGAGAACTGGCCGCAATGGCGCGGACCGAACTTGGACGGCACGACGTCCGAGCTGAATCTCCCCACGACGTGGAGCGCGACCGACAATGTCTCCTGGACACTCGAGGTGTCTGAGGGGGCCTGGACCGGCGCCACGCCGATCGTCTGGGAGGATACGATTTTCTTGAGCGTCTCGTATCTCGAGCGAACTAGCACGAGATTCGGTCGGCGCTTTGGTCGTCGGGGGCGACGTGATGGCGCGTCGCGGGCCGTCGCGCCGGCCCGTCGTGCACCGGAAAATAGCGACAGCCAGCACGTCGAGCTGTGGCGTGTGAACCGGCGCGACGGGACCGTGGTGTGGAAACGGTTTCTCAGTGACAACGATCGTCAGCAACGCAAGCAAAATATGTCGTCGCCCTCGCCCGTCACCGATGGCGAGCACGTCTGGGTGATGACCGGCACCGGGTGGCTGCGCGCGTTTGACTTTGACGGTACTGAAGTGTGGGCTCGCAACATCTCCGACGAGTACTGGAGCTTTGGGCTCAACTGGGGGTTCGCGTCCTCCCCGCTGCTGTACGAGGATGCGCTCTATGTTCAGGTGCTCCATGGCATGCGCACAGACGATCCGTCGTATGTCTTGCGCATTGACAAAATGACCGGCGAGACGGTCTGGATGGTCGAGCGGCCGACCGATGCCCAACGTGAATCGCCCGATTCCTACACCACGCCGGCGCTGTTGCGATACGACGGTACCGCCGAGATCGTCATCACCGGTGGCGACGTTGTCACCGGTCATGATCTCGAGACCGGTGCGGAGCTCTGGCGCGCCGATGGGCTGAACCCTCGGAACAACGGTGCCTATCGGCTCATCGCGTCGCCCCTCGTTGTGGGGGAGACCATCATTGCGCCGACACGGGTCCGGCCGATGCTCGCGCTCCAGGCTGGGGGGCGAGGGGACGTGACGACGTCACACCGGTTGTGGTCGTTTGACGACGGACCTGACGTGCCGACCCCCGTGTCAGACGGTGAGTTGCTGTATGTTGTGCAAGACAATGGCGTCGTGCATGCGATCGACCTGATCACCGGTGACCCGGTGTACACGAACGAACGTATCGAGCCCGGCACCTACAGCGCATCGCCGATTCTGGCCGATGGCAAGATCTACGCAACAAGTGAGGATGGCGCAACGACCGTGTATCGGGCCGGTCGAAAGTTCGAGATTCTCGCGACGAACACGTTGCCTGGGTATACGCTCAGCACGCCGTCGGTAGCGGGCGGACAGCTCTATATTCGGGCCGGTAGCACCCTGTATGCAATCGGGTTGGAGTAAAGACCCTATTGACTGTGATAGGCAAGCTATTCGGTTTCGAGCGCGTATAGCGAGCCGAGGGTATTGAGATAGAGCACGCCGTTGGCGGCCACTGGGGCACCATACACCGGCTCGCCCATATTCATCTCTGCTATCGGTTGGAGTTCCCGGCCGACGCGTACAACGAGAACATCACCATCCTCGTCGCCAAGGTACAGCTTTCCGTCTGCCACCAGCGGTGAGCCCCACACGGCCGCGAACGTGTCGTGCACCCACACTTCTTCTCCGGTCGTCACGTCAAGACAGTGGAGGTAGCCGCTGAAGTCGGGCGCGTAGAGAAGCCCGTCTTTGACCGCGACCGTGGACACCGACCGACGTATCCCGTCCCATTGCCACACTACGCCACTGTCGGTGATGTCGCCGCGCTGGGTCGCATCGATGGCGTGCAAACGTCCGGACCCCTCGCCGTTTTCGGGGTCTTGTCCGTTGGTGATGAAGACGATGTTGTTCCAGACCACCGGGGTCGCGATGACGTTGTTCCTCGTCTGCGGCCACTCGGCGTCGATGGGATTTGTATCGAACTCCCAGAGCCGCGTCCCATCGGTGATATCAAAGCCGCGGACCCAGCCGTCGCCCTGCCCGATCACGACCTGTGTGACCCCACCGATTGTGGCGATCGCCGGAGACGACCACTGACCGTGGAGAAGCCACTCCCCGATCGGCTCCGTTTGCCACACGAGCGTGCCGGTTGATCTGTTCAGCGCGATCACGTCTGGTGCATTCGGTGACGGCAGACTGTTGTCTTCGTCGCGACCGTTGGACGTATTGACGATCACGAGGTCTCCGTGGACTGCCGGAGCGCTACTCGTCATGTTGTGTGGGAACACATCGAGCATGTCGATCATGTCGAAGCTCCACACGACGTCACCGTCGGTGAGACCGACCCGTTCTTCCGTGGTGGCAGGGCCGTCGTTCTCGCCATCGAGGAACCCTTCCGTATCCAACGCCACGACCTCCCCACGGTTGCTCACGTAATACAGCCGGTCTTCGACGACACTCGGAGATGAGCAGACCCCCTGGTATGGCCAATCGTTGGACTGACCGCTCGCCAGCTTGTCGTGCACCATCTGCCAGAGAAACCTACCGTCGGATTCGCGAAACGCCATCACGACCCCCCGGTCGTCAACAACGTTGGGGTCACGTGGCTGGTCGTTGTTGGTGCCGACGAACACCTTGCCCTTAGCTACGACCGGATTGCCATAGCTTGTCGACCCGAGGGCGGCCACCCATTTCACGTTTTCGCCGGTGGTCGTGTTCCATGTGGCCGGCAGCCCGGTTTCCACCGAGACCATGTTACGTGTCAACGTTCCCCCCCACATCGGCCAGTCGTCCCCGGCGTCCGATGCGGTAGCGCTCAGTCCGAGCCCGAGCAGAACCACGAGTCGCCTGATCGTCTTCACGCTCTGTCCTCCCACGGGTTCGATGGTAGCTCACTCACCCGGGACTGGCACCGTCAGTGGATTTGTCTGGCCATGGCGGGGCTTCTTGGATACGCTCGAACCGGTCGCGCCCGACCAGTCGGTTCTCGAACCCTCAGTGATGCCTCCCTGGCTGCCGTCGCGTCGTGAGCTCCCCGGGCTTGGCCTTGCGGTGGGCCTGGCGCTCGTGGCGTTGTGGCTTACCCCTATCGTGTTTCCCGGCTCGCCCTGGGTGTCTCCGCTTGTGGTTGCGATCGCGTTGGGCGCGGTGCTGCTGAACTCCCCGGTGTCGAGGTGGATCGGCCTGGCCGTCGATCGTGGGAGGGAAGGTGACGTTTATGAGCGTGGACTGCGCTTTACGGGCAAGTGGGTACTGCGTCTCGCCATCATCTTGATGGGGCTCAAAGCGCGTACCGACCTGATCGAAGGCGAGCTGTTGGTTCGGGTCGTGGCTATCCTCGCGGTGACCCTTCCCACGACATTCTTTGTCGCCCATGCGGTGGCGGGGCGACTCAAGCTAAGACGAGAGATGGCGGACCTCGTCGCCATGGGAACCATGGTGTGCGGGGCATCGGCCATCAACGCGTTGGCGCCCACCGTGTTCGCCCGACGCCGCGACCAGGGACTAGCCGTCACCGTGATTTTCCTCTTCAGCGTCGTGGCGCTCATGACGCTCTTGCCGATTGGCACTGCGCTCGGTTTAGATACCGAGTCCTCAGGGTTGTGGGCTGGTCTTGCCGTCAATGATCTCTCATCGAGTGTGGCCGTAGGTGGACAGTTTGGAGAGGAGGCGAGCGTCGTCGCGGCGATGGGGAAGACCTTCCGGATTGTCTTGTTGGGTCCTCTACTTATCCTTTTCAGCCAACTGCGTCGCCAGGCCCCAGCCGAGGAGAGCCTGTGGCTGCGTCTGACAACCCATTTCCCGTTGTTTGTGGTCGGGTATCTCGCCATGTTCGGTCTTCGAGTCGTGGGTGACCAGACGTTCACCGCCGACGTCGTGGCGTGGACAGCGTTCTTGGGTGTGAATGACGTCATCGTAGATCTGGCCATCGCGACGGTCTGCGCGTCGATTGGTATCCAGATTCACGTCCGTACGCTGGTCGATGTGGGATGGCGCGCGACCCTCACCGCCGGGGCGGCGTGGGGCACGATGGCCATGATGACAGTCGGATTGTTGGTTGTCGGGTCCGCGGTGACCGTCGGAGCGGTGGCCGGGAGTCTCGTGGCGCTGACACTCAGCTTCGTCGCGTTTAGACGTTGGGGTGTGACGTCGACCTCACTTCGGCTTCGGCTGGAGAAGGGCGAGCCCTTCACACTGCAAGAGACGGTGGAGCTGCTCGTGCTCCTTGACCGAGAGGGCCCTATTACTGCCTCGATGGCCCGTCAAGTGCTGGGGCGTGTGCAGCCCGCGATCGGTGAGCTAGTCGCGTTGCGTGACAGCCCAATCCAAGGCGGCATCAACTACAGGCGACTCACATTTTGGCGGGGTGGAAGGCATGGGTCGTCGTTGGTCGGGATTTGCTGGACTCCGGGTACGACGGCTCATATCCACTCGCACGATTACTCCGCGGTCGGTCGGCGTATCGAAGGCACGGTCGAGGTAGTGGACTTTGCGCGGGCGGGTTCAGACCGGCTGCGTGTGACACGTCGGGCCGAGGTTGATCCGGGCGCGTTCACAGAGTTCACTGAAGATGACACGATTCACCTCGTGCGCAATCTCGGGTCGAACGATGCGGTCGATCTACATATTTGCACCCCACGGGGCGCGAACGAGGCGGTGCGATTTATGCCACGGTCTTCGCTGAAAGGGCCCGACGTCGGTGACGAAATCGAAGTGCAAACGGTGGGAGACTGTTTGCCGGTGGTGATGTCCGAACCAGGTCGTCCACAGTAGTGACCCGGTCATTTGTACTCATTCGCTGGGAGGTGTCGTATGCGATTGTTTGCTGTGGTTGTAGTGTTCATAGGTAGCAACTGGGCGTCGGCACTGGCCCAGGACGACCCCTTCGCCGGGGTGACAAACGAACCACGCCCGGCCGAGTTCGTCCACTGGGACGCGGAGTCGTTTGCCGGCTTCAAGGACGAGCTCGAGGATCAGCTTCGAGAGGGGCCTGGCATCCTCGGGACACCGTTCGCTGTGTCGAACGCATTGCCTCGAGCGGACCATCGCCGTCACGATGTGCAGATCATTCATCGAGCGGGGTATACCCAACCGGAGATTCACGAAACGAAGTGGGATGTCTACGTCATCCTGGACGGGTCGGGCACGGCCTTGCTTGGTGGCGAGCGGGTGAATTGGGTGGAGGGGCAACCGCGCGATGAGCAGCGGCCAGAGCTTCGTGGGGCGCAGGAGTTCCAGATCACCAAGGGCGATGTGCTGCATGTGCCCGCTCGCTCCTGGCATCAGGTCAAAGTGCCCGAAGGCGAATCGATCACCTACGCGTTGATCAACGTATTCGAAGACTGAGCAAAAAGGGTCCGCTAGCGAACGTTGAGGGGGATGCGTGCACGCGATCTGCTTTCAAGTCGGTGTTGCGATCGGACTCGCGGCCACGGTGTCGATGACCGGGCTTCGGGCCCAGACGCCCGAAGCCCCTCTGCCCTGGTTTGGGGTGACTCGGCCGCCTGGCATCACGCCGCACACACTCGAGGTGCTCGGCGCGCGTCCGGTCGCGCCCGTCGTGATTCCATCCGCCGAGCAAGAAGACCGAGAGCTCGCGGGGGCCAGGATTCGGGTAGATCTCGAGACCGTCGTAGGCTTTTCCAAAGAAAGCCGCGCGTCAAAGGAGATTGGGGCCGGCCAGATGTGGGGGCGCGTCACCGGGTTTCCCTCGGGGAACCTCACGGTGGAGTGGGCCGTCGACCAGTTTCGCGTCGCGGGTATTACCGAGGTCGAGCTTCAGGCGTTCTCGCAGGACGCCGACGCGGCGCTCTGGCTCCCGCTGTCCTGGGAGATGCGGCTCGTTGGGGACCCGTTGTTCGGAGACGGGTCCACTGACGTCGTGCTGGAGAGCGCGATGCCGCTCTCTGCCGGAGATCTGAGCCAGGACGCGCTGAGGGTGTCCCTAGTGCACGTTGGGATGGCCAGTCCCGCCGAGCTCGCCCATGTCGACGTGCGCGGGAAGGTGGCGGTGCAGCGCGTTGTCCCGCAGGGGCACACCGTGTTCGTGCGGGACCCCGTTGGCCCCCGTTCAGAGGACCTACTGGACCGAGGGGCGCGGGCGGTGCTGAGGGTCATCGACCTGCCGGGCAACTTGCGCGTCCGCGACATCGGCTGTGGGGGGGGCACCTGCTTTAACCTTGGTGGTCGTGATGGGCGGTTTGTCGAGTCGGTCATGAACGCAGCCACTGAGGCGGGTGTTCTCGATGCGCTCCAAGTCGAGATGCATCTTGAGTCACGCTCGTTCTCCGGTTTATCCGGTGCAAACGGCGTGGCCGTGATTCCGGGCACGGCCAGACGTGACGAGTACATCGTGTTGAACGCTCACACGGACGCCTGGTTTGATGGCGCAGGGGACAACGGTGACGGGCTCGCGATTCTCGTCGCATTGGCTCGTCACTTTGCGCAACCTGACCGACGGCCAGAGCGGAGTCTCGTATTTGTGGCCAGTGCCGGTCATCACACGCCGGGGCTCAATGGCCCCGCTCATTTCGTGTCGATGAATCCCGACATCGCGGCCGCCACCGTGCTGGTGGTGAATCTCGAGCACACGGCGCAGCGTCACATTGCTCCGGCCCGTAGCTTCCATGAAGATGGCTACCGTCAGTGGACGATGGACGCCCGCGAGGCGCCCATCGTGGCTGGAGTATCCAACCTTGCGTCGTTTTATGAAGAGGTCGTGCGCGCCGGGATCGCGCGCTACGGTACGAACTTTGTCGCCGGAGCCAATCCAATGTCCAGCGGCGAGGGGGGGCCTTACCGGCGAGCCGGACTCCCGGTCTTTACCGCGATGCAAGGTTCTCCGATGTATCACACAACCGGCGAGGTGGTGGATATGGTCTCGACCCCCGGTCTCGAGAGGATGGCCCGCTTTACCGCTTTCTTGGTGAACGAGGTGGGTCGCGCCGGTCGTGGACCGCGAGATCCGTAGCGGAAGATACGGGCCTAACCGTCGCCGTTTTTCTCGCGGCGAGAGGGCAAGGGGAGTACGCCGATGAAGAGACGACAATCGATGGTGGTCCTGACTCTGGCGCTGGTTGGCGTCACCGGGGGCATGACGTTTGCCCAAACCGATCGGACGGACAACGTCCCGGGCGCCACACAAGCGCAGTTCGAGCGATGGATGACGGAATTATCCAACTGGGACCGGTGGGGCCCCGATGACCAATTAGGGGCGGCCAATCTCATCACCACCGCCAAGCGACTCGAGTCGGTCGCCCTTGTAGAAACCGGCGAGACTGTGTCGCTGGGGCACGATGTCGTCGATGCGGTCGGGAGTGACCGCAACCGACCGTTCGGTTTGAACATGATCATCTCGTTTGATCCAGACCGGATTCGTGACCATCTCGACATCGACTACCACGGCGGGTTCTTCACCCATCTCGATGCCGTCTGTCATGTCGTATATGGGGGCAAGACATTCAATGGTCACGCCTTTCGCGACACGGTCACGGATGCGGGTTGCAAGGAGTTCGGGATTACCGGGCTTCAACATGGCGTCGTGACTAAGGCCGTGCTGGTTGACGTTCCACGTCTACGCGGTGTCCCGTATCTCGAGCCGGGAAAACGTGTGTATCGCGAAGACATTGAAGCATGGGAGCGCCAGACTGGGGCCCGGGTCGAGGCCGGTGACGTACTCTTGGTCCGTACCGGGCGTTGGGCGCGTCGAGCGGCGCTTGGTGAGGAGGAAGGCACCGCCGGCATGGATGCCTCATTTCTCCCGTTCCTGGCAGACCGAGACGTGGCCATGTTGGGTGGCGATACCGCCCATGAGGTGCGGGACAACATTCCGGGCTTCGATGTCACCGTGGTGCACAAG
>JAYZGM010000255.1:0-11382 GCA_036336225.1 Acidobacteriota bacterium
CGACTCTCATACACCTGAGTACAGCTCACGCTCTCGCTGACATCGCAGAAGCTCGTGTAACCAGGATCCTGGGCGAGCTGATAGTGCACATAGGTGGACGTGGCCGCCGCCGCAAAGCCGATGACGACGAGCCAGACGATGACGCGACGAACCACGGTGCTCATAGAACGTTCCTCTTCGACAAATCATCGCCGTGATGTTGTGTCCTGGCCCACCATAGGGACACGACGGCGAGGCAATGGGCGCTCACTACTGGATCGGGGTCGATCCAGGCGGCGCGCCATTTTGGGTCACAGCCACCGGTGCCGTTGATTGGTAAATCGTTCCGCCTTGATTTGTCCCGAAATACCGCACCCCGCCGCCGGCGGCCGGCGAGGCGGAGACAAAGTAAGTCGACACGACGGCACCCGCCGCCGCCCCGTTACAGGACGGGGGAGCACCGGAAGCGGCCGCCCCGGCCGTCAGTTGCACGGCATAGCTGCTCTTCATCGATGGGTCCGTTGCCAGATCGGGTCCAATGAAGCCATCGCCTCCACCGACGACCGGTGGAGTCCCCAGCAGCACGAGCGATGGGGCGTAGAATCCGCTCCCGCAGCTCGCAGCAAACGTAGACTGCGCGCTGTTAATGGCGCGGAGCGAACCGATCGCGGACACTTCGTTGCCAGACATACGGGCACGGAGTAGGCCCGGCACGGCAATGGCGGAAATGATCCCAATAATCGCGACGACGATCAGCAATTCGATCAGCGTAAACCCGCCGCTGTCTCTCACCTTCATTCCCCCGTCTCCTTACTTTTTCGGTCGCTACACGGTCCAAGACTAGTGGTCCATGCCAACAAACCTCTCGTGTCCTACCGCGGCTGTTAAGTCGGAGTGTATCCGACCGGTTGGCCGGAGAACCAGGGGAGGATCGCATACGCGAAGCAGACAGAGCGTCGGCTGCCCCCCAACACCCCGGGACCACTCGGGCGTGGGTTCGGGAGCAACCCGAGGCCCCCAGTTGATGACGCATCCGGTGGCCCCATCGAGGCGGTCGGGACGAGCTACCCCAGATGGTACTTCTTGACGGAATAACGGAACGATCTGAAGCTCATACCAAGGAGCCCGGCCGCGCGCACCTTCACCCCACCTGCCTGCTGGAGTGCCTGAGCCAGAAACTCTCGTTCGATGTTCCGAACATGACGATCCAGCACAAATCCGGACTCGGGCAACCGCTCTAAGGTCGCGTCGGGCGTCTGTCCCACAAACGGGTCACCGACCGCAGACGCCGTTGCTCAAGCGCCTCGCGCACTTTCTTTTTGAGCACATCATTGTTGAACGGCTTGTCCAAGTAGTCCACCGCCCCCAACCGCAACGCGCTCTGGAGCGATTCAGTGGACTTGTACGCGGTCATGAGAATCCCGACGATACCCTCGCGGATCTCCTTGGCCTGTCGTAACACTTCGATGCCATTCATCTCAGGCATCTTGATGTCTGAGATGAGCAGGTCGATCGGCCTACGACAGAGGATTTCAACCGCGGACCGACCACCGTCGGCGACCAGTACCTCGTAGCCTTCCGCGCGCAGCATGATGGAGAGCATCTCTCGCATCGATGGTTCGTCGTCGACAACCAAAATGCTCCCCGTCGACGTGTTGGCGTCCGTCATCGCGTCACTCGACATCCTCGAACTCCAGCGCTAGTCGACCAGCGGCTAGCAACCCGCTGGTGGACAGTTCCGATTGGGCCGGTGGGACGGCCGTCCACGCCGGCAGCCGCACCCGAACCGTGGTCCCCACGCTGGGTGCCGAGGTGACTTGAATCTCTCCACCATAGTCGCTGACGATTCGATGCACGATCGCCAGACCCAACCCGGTCCCTTGTTTGAAGGTCCCGCGAAACGGCTGCAGCATTTGGTCCAGCTCGTCAACCGGCATCCCCATGCCTTCGTCGCGCACACTGAGCGTCACCACATCATTCCCGCGAGCTCGAACACCAAGCACCAAACTCCCACCATCGGGCATCGCCCGGATGCCGTTGGTGGCGAGATGCCACACGACCTGGCGAATCTGCCCCTCATCGGCCTCGAACCACACCGGGAGCGTCGGAACGTCCACCGACACCTGGTGCGTCCCCCCTGACTCCGGACTGTGGCGTAAGAGCAGCGCGGTGTCGTTGACGACCTGACGGAGATCAAAACGACTCTCCGACACGCGTTGTGGGCGGGCATAGGCGAGGAACGACTTGATGGTGTCATTGAGTCGCTCAGATTCCCGCAACACGATGTCCATGAACTGCGCCTGTTGTGTGTTGAGCGGCAACTCCTGTTTATGACAGACATTAAATTGCCTTCATACAAATCTGATAGTTTGAGGATGACTTGGTAGTCGTCGAAACGCCCGGTTTGACCATGACGGCAAAGAGGATGGCGACAAGCGGCGAACGACGCGAAGACGCCAGCGTGGGAGGATTCAGACCCCGAAGCGCGTGGCCACGCCCCAGCCACGGTCGCCCTCATCGCGGCCACCAGTAAACTGGCTGTCAACCCAGAACCCCGAAGTGACCTGCAGGCTCATCCCGAGCGTGCCGACGGGCGAGTGGTTGGAGTCTTCTCGGTTGACCCGACCCCCCGCCCGGAGCAACACACGACCAAGACGCTGCTCCGCCCCGAGGGTGAGGTTCCTACGCGGCCCGGCCACATCTGTAGTCGTGGTCAGATCGGCATCAGACGCGATGGTCAGGGTCGGCGAGGGGCGAATGGCAATGCCGACGCGCAACTGACGCCGCAGGCGAACAATGGAATCGTCGGCCAACACGAACTCAGGCTCTCTGACGTTTCGGGCCACAAAACCAAGCTTGAACGCATCGGCTCCGAGCATGACGCCGAAATCGAGGTCGAATCGCGTGGTGGATCGACCGGGTAACTCGGACGCCGCCTCGTGAAGGGTGGCGATCGGCAGCATCGCGTCAGCGAATCCGACGGCCGCCGTGCCTCGCACAGTCTTGAGAACCGTTGCCACCATGATCCCCGGGGTCACCGGCTGCAACACCGTGAGCCCCACGTGTTGGGTCACCAGTGAGGCCAACGTCGCTTGGTCGCCCATCTCCGCCGAGCGGCGTACCTGCCACCCTCGCACGCGGTAGTAGCTGAGCCCAAGGGACTGGCTCGCCAGGGACGCGAAGGTGGTGAGATGACTGGTCCCTTGACGACCAAGTGGATCCGACCCGAGACGCGTGTCGGTTTGTTGCACATCCAGGACACCGCTAAAGAAAACCCCAGCGACCCCCGCCGGATTCCAATAGTTCGCGCTCGCATCGTCGGCCACAGCCACGAACGCTCCGCCCATTCCCAGCGCACGCACCCCGACCGTCTCGAACACCTGCGCCTGGAGCGAAGCGCCCGACAAGAGGGCGAGCAGCAACGCGACACCCCCGCAGGCCCACCTGTCGCTCAGGTGGTCGCGACCGGCCGGCCGATGACAACAGCAGGGGATCATCCGACGAGCACGGCCGCCGCGATCACGGTGGTCCACAGCCCGTTCTTGTCACCAACGGAGGTCTGAGTAATGTTCTGCGTGCGAACAATCTTGTTCGACAGCCGGTAGACCTCTTTCTTTTCATCCCAGCTCTTGTCAGGGTCAAACTCGAGGTCAAGGGTCGTCGCGAGCATTTCCGCCGCGAGCTCTTCGGCGTAGTCACCCGCGGTCTCTTCGTTCTCTCCGAAGCTGTGATGTTCCGAAAGATATCCAAAGAGCTTTCGGTCACGCGGAATCGCGACCCCAATGGTGGCGGCCACGAGACGATGCGGTTCACGCGTCGCCGCTTCCGACATCACGACAAACGTCACCTGCCCAGGTTTGACCTTCCGCACGCCACTGGCCCGCGACAAAATCTTGCAACCCGGAGGGAAAATACTCGAGACGCGGACGAGATTGCAGGCGGCGATTCCGGCCGAACGGAGCGCCAACTCAAATGAGGTGAGCTTCTCCTTGTGCTTGCCCACGCCTTTCGTGAAGAACAGCTCCTTGGGGACGAGTCCAATCACTTGGGGCTCCGCTGAGACGGGACATCCGTATCCCGAGAGATGACCGCGGCCGGGTCTCTGATGGTCCCGGTCCCAAAGAGAGCCAACGGCGACATGGACCGCTACTTTACACTAGTGTCCTCGTGGAGCATTGGTCGGTCCGAGCCTTGGGCCGGTGCTCGAATCAACCGAAAGACTGAACTTTCTGTCGCACAGCGCGTCTACAGAGTCAGGTGGTCCCCTCACACCCTAACGGCCAGAGCCGTCCGTGGTCTGCTCAAGATAGAATGAAGACTGAGGTGTTTTGTCCGGCCCGGCGGCGGTCAGCCCGCGAGCCAGCTCATGATGGTCACCGATTCAGACGTCGTGCAAGCGAACGTCACACGAACACCCGGTCTCGTTCAACGCCTGACGGGGGTGTTGTTTTCGCCTCGCGTGACGTTTACCGCGATCGTGCATGACCCGCGTCCGCTGGGTGCTCTCGTGGTCGTGTGTCTGTGCGTCGCGGCCGCCAGTGGCTGGTTGGTCAGCACCCCGGTCGGGCAGCAGGCAGTGCTCGAGCAACAAGTGGATGCAATGGAATCGTTTGGGGTCACCGTCTCGGACGAGACGTACACTCAGCTCGAAGCCCGGCTGGAGAACGCGGCCGTCTTCACGGTCGGCGGTGTCATGGTGTGGATTCCGATCCTCACCGGGCTCATCGCCGGTCTCGTGTGGACCGTTGGGTATGTCATCTTCGGGAGCCAAACACGATTCAAGGCGATGTACGCGGTGGTCACCCACGCCGGTGTTGTGAATATCGTGCAACAGATGTTCGTAGTACCACTCAACTATGCGCGAGGCGCGATGGGCAGTCCGGCGACCGTGGCAGCATTCTTTCCGATGCTGGAAGAGGGCAGCTTCCCCCAGCGGGCGCTAAGTCTCGTCGATCTCTTTATCGTCTGGCAGCTCTTTCTGCTGGCCGTTGGGGTCGGCCTGCTCTTCAAACGACGTACGGGACCCATCGCAACAACGTTCTATGCGCTCTATGCGGTGATCGCGGTGAGTGTCGGGTTCGCGCTTTCGCGCCTGGGAGGATGACTCGTTGACCGGTCTTCGCAAAGCCCTGCTCATCGTCGGGATCGTGGCGGTCGGCGCTACGCTCGTGTTCGTCAATCTGCGATTCAAGCGCGCAACCGGCCCCGAGGTCGAAGTAGAAGCTGTGGAGCGTCGTGAGTTGGAAGCCATTGTGTCCGCCCCGGGTACGATTGTGCCGCAACTCACCGTCGATATCAGCGCGAACACGATGGGTCGCGTGACCCGTCTCACGTTCAACGAAGGCGACCGGGTGAACAACGGTGACTTTCTGCTCGAGATCGACCCTGAGGCACTGCGGTCGACTGTGGAACGGGTCGAAGCCGCGCTCCAGGCGTCACGGTCCTCTCAACGACAGGCCGAGGTCTCAGTGGAAACTGCTCGGGTCAGCCTCGAGCTCGCCCGAGACACCCTTGAGCGTCAGGAAGATCTGTGGGAGCTTCGATTGGTGTCGCGTGAGGCGTATGAGCGTGCGCTCAACGATGTCGCGCTCCGCGAAACGGAATTGCAGGCGCGAGAGGTCGAGGTAGCCACCCAGGCCCAGCGAATCCGGCAGGAGGAGGCGAATCTCGACAGTGCCCAGTACGAGCTCACCAAGGTGACGATCACGTCACCGATCGACGGGGTGGTCACTCGACGAAACATCGAGGAGGGGGAGACGGTCGTCGTGGGCACCATGAACAACCAGGGCACGGTACTCGCGACCATCGCGGATCTGTCGGTCATTGAAGCCGAGGTGGAGGTCGACGAAACCGACATCCCCAGCGTGGAGCTGGGCCAGGTCGCTGAAGTGACAATCGACGCCCTGCCAGACGACGTCTTCACCGGAGTGGTCACAGAGATCGGCAACAGCCCGATCCAGCCGGCTCAAAGCCCCGGCACCGGGGGCGCGGGCACGCAAGCAACGACGTTCAAAGTTGTGGTCACACTGGACGGCGAAATACCAGGCGTGCGTCCGGGCTTTACCTGCACCGCGGACATCACGACGGCAGTCCGCTCAGACTCACTCGCGATACCCATTCAGGCCGCCACTGTGCGTGAAGTCATGCTCGACGCCAACGGCAGTGTGATGTCGTCCGAGACGCCGGCGACGCGGCGAAGGGTCAGCACCGGCGTGTCGGCGACCGAGCTCCCGATCGGTAGCAGCGAGGAGGAATTGGAAGGCGTGTTTATCGCACGTCAAGGCCGCGCGGTCTTTGCGCCGGTGGACACTGGCATCGCCGGTGAGCGGTATTTCGAAGCGCTGTCTGGAGTTGAAGATGGCGACCTCATCATCATCGGCCCATTCAGCGAGGTACGGACCCTTGCCGATGGCGACCAGATCAGAGTGGTCGAAGATGCGACGCGCCGCTGATCTGACCGGAATCGCGCTTCACGCGATCTGGGCGAACAAACTTCGATCTTTTCTCACGATCCTCGGCAATATCGTGGCGGTGGCATCGATCATCGCTGTCGTCTCGCTCATCCAAGGGGTTAACGCCGAAGTCAGTAACATCATCGTCTCTGAGTTCGGCTCCGACTCATTCGCCATCGAGCGGGTGGGCCTGGTGTTGACTCAGGACGACGTAGAAGAAGCCCGCAACAACCCCCGCATCTCGTTGGACGACGCTGACGCCATTCGACGGTTCAGCGACTCGGTCGGCGCGGTCATGGCGCAGGCCGGCCGGGGCGGAGAGGTCAGGTATCGCGACCGCGTGCTCGAAAACGTGCGGATCCGAGGCGTGACCCGCGATTACGTAGAGTTTCCCACCTTCACGGCCGAGCTCGGCCGCCTCATGAGTCCGACCGAAGTTGAGCGGAACCGGCCGGTCGCGTTGCTCGGTTATGACACCGCCGAGCGACTGTTTGGCCTGCTGGACCCGGTCGACCGACGGCTCAAGGTGCAAGGTGTGAACTTTCGGGTAGTCGGGGTCAGTGAACCGACACCCTCCACCTTCGGTCAGTCCCAGGACGAGTTTGTCTTGATACCGATGGGCCGCTTTCGCAAGCTGTTTGGCGCACGTCCTTCCCTGTCGCTCATGGTGCGTCCAGACACGCCGGAAGAGCTCCCGCGGGCCATCGATGAAGCGACGGTGGCGCTGCGTATCGAGCGCAAGCTTCGAGCTACCGAAAAGGACGATTTTGGGTTGTTCACCTCTGACACGGTGCTCGGACTTTACGAACAGGCGACCACCGGGATCTTCGCGGTGCTGGTCGGCATCGTGGGGCTGTCGTTGGTGGTCGGCGGCATCGTCATCATGAACATCATGCTCATGGTGGTCTCCGAACGCACCCGCGAGATCGGCCTTCGGAAAGCGTTAGGCGCCCGTCGGCGTGATCTGCTGTGGCAGATTCTGGCCGAGTCGGTCATCTTGTCGGTTTCCGGGGGGCTTATCGGCACGCTACTGGGATTCGGGGTCGCCATCGGATTGAGCTCGCTCACACCAGTCGCCGCGGTCGTGCACCCGTGGTCGATTGTGTTGGGAATCTCGATGACCGCGGCGGTCGGTCTCTTCTTCGGGCTCTACCCCGCCTCACGAGCCGCCGCGCTCGACCCCATCTCAGCACTGGGGCGCGCCTGATCCGCTAACGCCCATGCCGTCAGCACGTTTCCGCGGAGGATTGTTGGGCGAAATCGTCGCCATGGCCTTGGCCACGCTGCGAGAACAGAAGGTCCGCTCGGGTCTCACCATTGTTGGGGTCGTCATCGGCATCATGTCCATCGTTGGCAGCACGTCGTTGATCCGCGGGCTCGACCAGTCGCTCCGGGACACGATACGCGCCATGGGCCCGGACACGATTTTCATCACGAAGTTCTCCGCGATCAGTCTCGGCTCCGGACGTGAGTTCACCGAGCTCATGCGACGCCCGAATCTCACCCCCGACGACGCCGATGCCATCGCACGGCAGGCCGAGACGCTAGAAACCGTGGCGATCGTGCTTGGGCAAGGTGGGAACCCGACGATGACACGGGTCTATCATCGGTCGGAGCAAACCAAGGAGATCATGGTCTTCGGGTCGACCGCCGACTACCCGGACGCAACACGCATCGAAGTGGTCGACGGCCGGTTCTTCACTCCTGGGGAGACCCGCCGTCGGGCTCGTGTGGTCGTGCTCGGCCACACCCCGGCCCAGGCCTTGTTCGCAAACACCGACCCCATCGGCAAGCGCGTGCGGGTCGGGAGTGCGCGCTATACCGTCATCGGCGTGCTCGGCGAGAGCCCGAGCCCCGGTGGCTTCAACATGGGGCAAGACGATGTTGTCATCATCCCCCATACCAGCTATCAGAAGCAGTTCGGAATCCGCGCACAACGGATGTTCGGTGGTGAGCTGCGTGCCGTGATGATCGCGGCGGTGCCGTATGAAGATGTGACCCGAGAAGACGCGATCGCGGACGTCGAGCGGGTGATGCGGATTCGACACCGGTTGCGCCTCGATGAGCCCAACGATTTTGACCTCATCACCCAGGACGCCGTATTAGCGTTGTGGGATCAGATCAGCAGCGCCACATTTCTGTCGCTCGTTGTGGTGTCCTCAATCGCGCTCATGGTGGGTGGAATCGGGGTCATGGCAATCATGACGATCTCGGTTACCGAACGGACGCGTGAGATCGGCACCCGCCGGGCCCTGGGCGCGAAGCGAAACCAAATCCTCTGGCAGTTCCTGCTGGAAGCCGCGTTTCTCACGGGGGTAGGAGGTGTACTCGGCATCGGGTTGGGCAGCGGAATCGGCCTCGCCGTCCACTATGCGACCGGGTTCCCCGTGTCCCTTCCGTGGTGGTCGTTCGCGCTCGGTCTCGGCTTTTCAGCCATCGTCGGCGTCGTGTTTGGCATGTTCCCGGCGATGCGGGCCGCCAGCCTGGATCCGATCGAGGCTCTCCGGTATGAGTGAGACCCCGGTGCGTCGATCCACCGCTTGAGCCAGATCCCCGAGTGACATACGATCCTGGTTTACGCCACGGGCTGCTAACCCCGTCACCTGCGGCGACAAACCCATCTCTGAGTTGGGGAACCGCGGTCACGGTAACACTGCGCGCGTGTGCGCTCGTTCCGCGCCGTGTCACAGTGGCGGGTTCGTCACCGGACACGTGATTGCCAAGGGGCGCCTGCGCGCCCCACGGGTGCGCTGCTAGATAAAGGGAGGTCGCCGAGCCATGAAAGTGTACGACGCGGAACAGATCCGCAATGTTGCGTTGGTCGGACACAGCGGCGCCGGGAAGACGCAGCTGGCCACGGCGCTCTTGTTCGATGCCGGTGCCATCAACCGGCTCGGGCTCGTCGACGACGGCACGACGGTCACCGACTACGACGAGGAGGAAGTCTCCCGACAACATAACCTCTCCGCCAGCACGGCGTTCGCCGAGTGGAACAAGACCAAGATCAACCTCATCGACACACCCGGGATGGCGAACTTCTTTAGTGACGCTCGATGCGCCCTCAGGGTGGCCGACGCCGCCATCGTAGTCGTCGATGCGGTCGCTGGCGTCGAGGTATTGACCGAGAAAGTCTGGACCGCGGCGAAGGAGCTGAACCTCCCATGTCTCGTCGTGCTGAACCGGCTCGATCGTGAGAGGGCCAGCCTATCCCGCTCGCTCGACTCACTACAAGAAGTGTTGGGCCGCACGGTGGTGCCGATTCAGCTTCCGATCGGCGAAGAAAAGAGCTTCCGGGGCGTGATCGACCTGGTCGCGATGAAAGCGATCACATTTGGGGACGACGGAACAACGGCGACCACCGGCGACGTGCCTTCCGAGCTGACGGACGAGGCCACGACAGCTCGGGAGGCGCTCATAGAACTGGTTGCTGAAGCAGACGACAGCTTGATGGAACAGTTCTTCGAGTCGGGCACATTGACCCAAGAACAGCTCGAATCAGGTCTCAAAACGGCGACTGCGGGGCGTAATGTGTTCCCGCTCGTGTGTACATCGGCCACCTCCAATCTGGGGATCCAACCTACGCTCGACGCGATCCTCGCCTACATCCCCTCTCCCGCTCAGCGGGCACTTCCGGTCGTGGGCACCGATGGCCAGCCCACATCGTACGATGCCCCTGATGGCGCCTCGGCGTTGGTCTGGAAGACCGTCGCGGATCCATTCGCCGGTCGCATCACCATGTTCCGGGTGACAACGGGATCCCTCAAGGCAGACTCAACCATCCACAACGTCACACAGGACACCGGTGAGCGGGTGGGCGCGGTTGCGCTCATGCAGGGGAAGACCCAGAGCACCGTTACCGAGATCAAGGCCGGCGACCTCGGTACCGTCGCCAAGCTCAAGGAGACCAAGACCGGCGACACATTGGCCACCAAAGGCACAGCGTGGAGATTTCCACCATTCCAATTTACCGACCCCGTGTTGTCGTATGCGATTGAACCAAAGAGTCGCGGAGACGAAGAGAAAATTAGTACGGCGCTCCAACGGCTGCAGGAGGAGGACCCGACCATCCGATACGCACGGGATGAGCAGACAGCACAGCTGCTGCTGTCAGGCCAGGGACAACTTCACATCGAAGTCACCGTGGCCAAGCTCAAGCGGAGGTTTGGGGTCGAGGTAAACCTAAAGCTCCCGAGAATCCCCTATCGTGAAACGATCAAGGCATCCACCGATGCGCACGGGCGACACAAGAAGCAGACCGGTGGTCATGGCCAGTTTGGCGATTGCAAGATCAAGGTGGCGCCACTGCCTCGAGGAAAGGACTTCCAGTTCGTCGACGAGATCTTTGGCGGAGCCATCCCTCGCGGTTTTATTCCCGCCGTCGAGAAGGGTATCCAGGAGGCGAGGGTGAGAGGCTTTCTGGCCGGATACCCCATGGTCGACTTTCAGGTCACGCTCTACGATGGGTCGTTCCACCCGGTCGACTCAAACGAGATGTCGTTCAAGATGGCCGGACGGCTCGCATTTCGAGACGCCATGTCACGAGCCAAGCCGACACTGCTCGAGCCGGTCATGAATGTCGAAGTCTATGCCCCGAGTGACTACGCGGGGGACCTCATGGGAGACCTCAATGGACGTCGCGGTAAGATTGGCGGCATGGAGACTCGTGGCGCCTCCACTTCGATCAAGGCCGAAGTGCCGATGTCCGAAATGTTAACCTACGAGCAGCAGCTCACCTCGGCTACTGGTGGTCGCGGCTCATATCACATGGAGTTCTCACACTACGAGGAAGTTCCAGCCCACATCCTGCAAAAGGTGATCGCCGACGCGAAGGCTGAAAAGGGCGAGAGCCACGACGACGACGAGAGCTAGCACCCCGTCGTAAGCCCCCGCGAAGCATCGAGAGCGGCGCTTGGTCTGGCTAGCAGGCGCAACACTTGGGCATTTTGTTGCT
>JAYZGM010000256.1:0-14258 GCA_036336225.1 Acidobacteriota bacterium
TTTGAAACTTTGTATTTTGCTCGTTTGTTCTCACGCATCACTCGGGACGTATCCACACCTTTGGGATCCGGGCAACCGACTCATGCCCGTTTCCACAAATAAGGTGTCCTAGTCGCCAGTAGCACGTTCTCCCCACGGACGACGATGCGAGCTGAGGTATTGTCTGATGATCGCGGGTGGTGTCCCGCTGGCAGCGGGAGAGATTTGGCGGTTTCGACCGAGGAACCAAGGCGTCCAGGCGGGACCCAGCGCCGTTCGAATCGAGCGGAGATTTTGCCAGGGACGGCTAGACCCGCGAAGAAAGGACGAGTCCCATGCTCGAGCTGACCGGCGTCACAAAGTACTACGGGGCACTCGCCGCAGTGAAAGACATCCACTTCACGGCCCGGCCCGGAGAGGTACTCGGGTATCTCGGGCCCAACGGATCGGGAAAATCGACCACGGTCAAGATGGTCACTGGTCTGATGACGCCGTCATCCGGCGTCATCTCATACAAAGGACGCGACATCCAGCAGGAGCTGCTAGCGCACCGACGCCGCATCGGTTACGTGCCGGAGTCGCCGGACCTGTATAGCTACTTGACTGGCCCTGAGTATCTGACCTTGATTGGTCGTTTGCGTCAGATCGACGCTAAGACCCTGGAACAGAAAATCGACCGCTTCCTGCATCTGTGGGATATCTACGACGATCGATACGCGTCGCTGTCGGCCTACTCCAAGGGCATGAAGCAGAAGATCCTGATTTCGGCCGCGTTACTCCACGACCCCGAAATCGTCATTCTCGATGAACCCTCGTCTGGCCTCGATGTGGGATCGACGTTGGTATTGAAACGGCTCATTCGCGAGCTAGCCCGGATAGGGAAGGTGGTGTTGTATAGCTCGCACGTGCTCGAGTTGGTCGAACAAATCTGCGCCTCCGTCGTGATTCTGCGTGAGGGCAGTATCGTCGCGAGTGACCAGGTGGAGCGGCTACGCAAGCTCATGGAACAACCGTCTTTAGAACAGGTATTTACCCAGCTCGCCGTGAAACAAGACGTCGGTCAGACCGCCCGCGACCTCGTGGAGACGATGGCCCTATGAGCAAGGGGGGTGCCGGCGGGGCGGACGTCCCGCCGGAAAACGACGAACGGAACCAGTTCCATCTGCTCTTCCGGACCTTCCTCCGTCGTCTTTTCGAAAGCGATCTACTTCCCGAGGATGTCGACATCCGTCGGTCGGTCATTTGGCTGGGCGCGTTGTTTGCCGCACCCGCCGGCATCCTAGCCTTGATGCTGTTGAGCAAGTATGGCGTGTTGATCTTCGCCGTCCAATATTTTCCGGAACGCTACACGGAGCTGGAACGGTCGACGTGGGGTGACGAGCTTCTGTTCATCGTGTACTCGATGACGGCGGTTGGCTTCTTGACGGTGTTGGTGTGGGAATCGGTGTATCCCGATACCCGAGACGCACTGATTCTAGGGGTCTTGCCCGTACGAGCTCGTATCGTCCTGTCGGCGAAACTGGCCGCACTCGTGTTCTTTATCACTGGTTTTTCGATCGCAATCAACATTCCACCAGCGCTCGGATTCGCCGTGGCAGTGATGGGATTAGGGGGGTTCGCGGCACCAAGCTATCTGGTCGCGCACATCCTGGTGGCCCCACTCGCTGGGCTCTTCGTGTTCGTTTGTCTCATCGCGGTGCAGACGACGTTGGCAGCCTTGCTCCATCATCGTCTGCTCCGTGCGATCTCGCTCGCGGTGCAACTTGCATTTGTCGTCGCCCTCATCGAGATGCTGATCTACTCCCCGGTCATTTCGAGATGGCTCGGCGACTATGCCTCCGCACTGACCCAAACCGGCGAGGGCAGCTGGCTACCACCGTTGTGGTTCCTCGGTCTCTACGAAACAATCCTGTTCACTGACCTCGCAAGCTTTCACCGACTGGCCGTGACCGGGTTGCTCGCGTTTGTGGTCGTGCTCTCGGTGGCCGTGGTCGCGTATGCCGCCGGCTATCGACGATTCCTGCGTCGGACACTGGAAACCAACGAACAAAGATTTCGGGGCCCAGGCTGGGTGGCCCAATTCACCCATTCGCACCTCTCTCCTCTCGCCCGCTCATCTACCCAGCTGGCGGTCACCGGTTTCGTGATCCGAAGCCTGGCCCGAACCAGACGACACCGTCTGCTGCTGGCGGTCTATGTCGGGGTCGCGGTGGCGTTTATCTTGGCCGGCTTCATCCGTCCCCTGACCCGCGGTCTCGCCGTAACCTTTCACGAGCCGAGTGTCACGCTGCTGTCTGTCCCGTTGGTGTTCTCATTTTTTACGCTTGTGGGACTTCGCGTCTTGTTTGCCATTCCGATCGAGATGCGGGCCAACTGGGTCTTCCAGATGACGGAGCTGGACACGAAGATGGCGTATCTCCAAGGCGCCCGGCAAGCCCTCTACGTGCTCGGTCTTATCCCGTTGGCACTCGTGACCCTGCCGCTCTACGCAACACTGTGGGGTCTGGCAATCGCGGTGGGCCACACCACGCTGTGGCTGCTTCTCGGGGCGTTGCTCATCGAAGCGCTGCTGAGCCGTTTCAGGAAGGTTCCGTTTGCCTGCTCGTATCTCCCGGGCAAGGCGAACGTGCGGCTACTCGGACCGCTGTATTTTGCGGTTGCCATGACCTACGGGTTCACGACGGCGAGACTCGAGCTGGCGCTGCTCACCGATCTTCGACGATGGTTGCTGGCCGCCGGCGTTCTGACCGGCGCGTTGGTGTTAACCCGTATCTTGCGCCGACGCGTCGACCGTTCGTCAACCCGCCTGACCTACGAGGAAGCACCGGAGGCTTCCGTTCAGACACTCCATCTCATGAGACGGGTGTAAGCCCGCCGCCCGTGACTCCCTCTCTCCACTATGGACTAGCGGACTGTCGAGCCGCGCCTCCACCACACCGCGGTGAGCCACCAGGACAGCGTCGCGATGGTCGCCGCCGCCCCCCAACTACAGACGCATCGGCACGAAACGGAGCTCGACGACGTGACCTACCCTGACGCTGGAAAATGCGCGCTTCATCCGCTCGACGTTCGCCCGTTGTCCATCGACCCAGAGAGTACGGTTCGCCCATAACGACCATCTCACCAGTTGTGGATTCGACCGTAATTCGAAGATCGTCACCCGGGGTGTTCGGCGATGTAGGTCAGCTCATCACCGACCACGAAGGGTCGATTGCAAGGGACGCGGACCGACACGCGCCGTCAGTATCGCGTGGGGTCAATAGTCGCTGGCGGCAAGGGACAGGCGGACGAGCTCTTGATCGTTGCGCACGACAATATGCCGGTTGGCAAACGCGGGATGCGCCCACACGACCCCCCGGTCGCCCCAGCGTCCAGTGGCGCCACCGCGCGTGCGGGTGGTGGCGTCGATGATGACAGTGCGGCCGAGCTCGGTATAGCCCTCGGGACGAAGACGAGCCAGGACGAGCTCGCCACTCTCGGTCATCACAAAGACGCGATCTTCGTGCTGGACAAACATGGCCGTGCCCCATCGCTCTTGGACGACCAGCTCGTGGCTCTCCCACACACGTTCTCCAGTACGGGCGTCGAGACACCGGAGCTCGCCGTAGCTTCCGATGCCATAGAGATAATCCCCGAGGATGATGGGGGTGGTGATGAGCGCGTGGAGACCGTCGGTCTGGCCGGGCAGCTCGCTCCGGGCGCGACCCCGCCACAATTCGCGAGCCCCGGGACGGTCCTGGTCCAGCTGCAGCATCAGCGATCCGCGGAAGAAATGGGTGCCCACCAGATAGGGACCGGACGCAACCGGACTCGCCACCGTCATGCCACCCGGAAGGTCCCACTCGTGCTCCCAATACAGGTCGCCGGTCTCGGGATCGAGTGAGCTGAAACCGGTCGGATGCCACACGATGAGCTGTCGAACCCCGCCGGCCGTGTAGATCATCGGCGCGCTGTATCCAGCTTCGGACACGAGCGGCAACGCGCGCCACACTTCTTTGCCCGTCTCGGTATCGAGCGCCACCACGAGCGCGTCCGGTTCGCCACCAACCAACACGATGAGTCGGTCACCATCGACAAGTGGTGACGTGCTGACCCCATAGGTGGGGACCGTCGTACCGTAGGTTCTGGTCGTGTTGAGCTGCCACACGATATCACCGGTGGTCGTGTCCAGACAGACGACCATGCCTGCGGCACCAACGACATACACGCGGTCAGCCTGGACACTTGGTGTCGCCCGGGGGCCGTTCGCAAACTTGGGCAACAGGTTTCTGTAGGTCGCCGGCCACTGCTGTGTCCAGAGCGTCGCGCCGGTCTGTTCGTCGAGGGCGAGGATCCGTTCGGTACCGTCCATCGTCCGCGTACCGGGTGTCTCCTGGTAATCCAGTACGAACACCCGACCTCCAGCCACAACCGGTCCCGCGAAGCCGCCACGAATCGGAACCCTCCAGCTCACCCGCAGACCGTCATCTGGGAAGCGGTCGACGATGCCACTCTCCGTCCACACGCCGTGGCCGCTAGGACCTCTCCAGCGAGGCCAGTCCTCCGCAAACCCGACTGCGGTTCCGATCCAGAACATCAGGGGCACGATGGAGAGACGGCGCACGGGTTGAGGAATCTTCATTTACGAGATCCTACGCGGCGGGGATCAAAAGCGAAACAGACGTGTCGTTTTTACGACAAACCCGCGGTTGCGGAGCTCGGTGCTCCGCACCGACAGGAACGGCTCGGTGTCGCGGTCCTCGGTGTACACCACAAACAGCTCGCTCCCAGGCGAATATTCCCATCGAAACCGGACATTGGTGCTGTAGGTATCTCGACTCGAGTGGTATTGCACCAAGCCACTGAAGTACGTCCGAGGGGTGATGGTGTAGGTGATCCGTGCTCGGGCCAGATTCGTCGTAAACGTCCCCTCCGGGAGGTCTACCCAATTAAATGAGACGCTCGGCTCGACCGAGAGCTGCGGTGTCACCTCGATCCGACCTCGTCCGAGATCGAGCGCGGTCGCGTGACCACTCCAGAACGTCCCGGTGCGAAGACCCACCACACCACTAACCGGTCGTTGCTGACCAAAGGCATAGGCAGTCTCGACCTCGACAAACCCATACCCGCCGACCGGAAGCGTGATGTCGGGAGCAATCTCGAATGGCCGGGTGAGCCGCTCGTAGCGGTCGGTGACCGCGATCGTCAGCAGGTCGCTGTTCTCGAGCTGGATATCGAATTCCACATCTCGCTCTCGGGTTTCCAACTGTCCTGTGTCGGCCGAGTCGATGTATTGAAGCCCGCCCGCCAGGCTCAGACGGCGGATCCAGTCGATGGCGCGAGGCCTCGGACTGAATCGGGCGGACACCGACGACGAGCGGATATTGTCTCGGGGGAGAAACCCCACCTCGGGGATGAAGTTGTCCTCGATCAGCAGCTGCCCGACGTCGAGACCGTATCGGTCGCCGGTGTAGCTGAACTGGCCGAGATAGCTGGCATCGCGACCACGGTGACCCGGTGTCTGAGCACGGGCGACATACCCGAACAGATTCACATCGTCGTAAAACGCGAACTGACCGTCCAGACCGTAGACCTGGCTGGAGCCGTCGCCGACCAGCGACACGGAGCGGCTTGTCACGATTCCGCCAACAGTGCTACGCCGCAAAACGTCTCGCTTTACCCGGAGCACGGTGAAATTAGTGGATTCAGCGCCGGAAATTGGCTCATCGTCGGTCTGAATATTCAGAGCCCCGACGTCAAACGCTCCCACTTTTCCAGTCAATCGTCCACCGGCGAGGATCGGAACAACTTGCTCACTCTGCAGCCCGATCCGACGGCTGAAAAAGAGCGTCGGCGCACCGGTCCCTCTGACGGCACCGGCCCGACCGAAGTCGAAGTTGCCACGACCTTCCAAGAAGAACTCCCGTTTCTCTGGGAAGAACAGACTGAACCGGGTCAGATTCACCTGCTGCTCGTCTACCTCAACCTGGGCGAAATCGGTATTCACCGTGAAATCTGCGGTGAGATTTCGCGTCACGCCGTATTTAACGTCGAGCCCGAACTGACTATCTGGATCGTTCTCGACCGGCGGATCAGCCGCAGTATCGGTCGTGAGCCCCCCGATACCATACGGCTTGATCTCCAGATGCCGGCTCTGGGCCGGTACCTCGAGCCCCACGAGCGACCCGGCCTGCGAGATCCGCCATAACCCCGCGATAACGCTGTTACCCCTCGCCGCGGAGATCGGTAGGGCGGTCAAATAGGAGGCCTCGGTACGGCGGCGGATGATGCGACGCAGCTGGATGCCCCAGAGCTGGATCGGGCCGGGCCGATAGCGCAGTGACTTAAACGGGATCTGGATCTCGACCGTCCATCCTCCATCAAAGCGGGCGGTGCGTGAGTCCCAGATCGTGTTCCAGTCGCTATTCACTCGAGCGCCCTCGTTCGTGATCGCGAAGTCGGAAAAACCGCCGATCGGGGTCACGAGAAACGCGACGCCGTTTCGCCGGTCATGGAACGTGTCCAACATCACGGAAAACGAGTCATTCTGACGAAGCTGAATGACATCACGCCGCATCTCATTCGCGACCCACTGGCTCGGTGACGCCGTGTCGTAGCAACGAGCCGAGATATAGATGTACTCGTCGTCGAACAGTATCCACGCCTCCGTCGGCTCGCTCCCCGGCGCCCCCTCGTCAGGCAACTGTTGGACAAAGCCGCCAATCGAGCGGACGGTGTCATAAACCGCTTCATCGAGACGACCGTCTAGCTCGAGGGGCTGCCTCATCCGTGTCGCCCGGACAGTCACGCCGCCCTCCCCATCTCGCGCCACAACCTCGGGCGCCACCGGCGGAGGCGGCCCCGACACCCCAGCCGTCGGCGCATCATTCAGCTCCTGAGCCGAGCCGATCGACGCCAGGACGAGACTGCAGACACAAAGCCAGCCGGTGATACGGGTCGAGCCGGGAGGAAAACCCATGGGGACATGGAGGTCCAGACGCAAATGGCGGACCTGCGGGCGTCAGTATAGACTGTGAATAAGAACGACCTCATCACAGCCTTGGCCCCCGACCTCATTTCTAGGGCCAGGATTCGGAGGAACACGAATGACTCTTCGTAGCAAGTTGCCCCTCCCGACACTCCGAGCGATCGTGTTGGTCGCGGTTGGGTGTGCGATGTCAGTCTCCGTTGCCGCCGACGATTGGCCGGAATGGCGCGGTGTGAATCGACTCGGGACATGGACCGAGACCGGCATCGTCGAGACGCTTCCCTCAGACCTGAACGTCAAGTGGCGCATGCCGATCAATGCGGGCTTTTCTGGAGCGGCGGTAGCCGACGGCCGGGTATTCATCACCGACTGGGCGGAAGACCCGGGGTCGCGCACGATGGATGGCAACGAGCGTGCGCTCGCCATCGACGAAGCCACCGGCGAGGTACTCTGGACAACCGAGTGGCCAACGAGTTATCGCATGTTGATGGTCTCCTACGCGATTGGACCTCGTGCGACCCCGACCGTTGATGGGGACCAGGTGTATGTCGTGGGCGCCGCCGGTGACCTCTTCTGCCTCGACGTCGAGACCGGCGACATTCTCTGGGAGAAACACTACATCGCCGACTACGACAGCTTCATCCCAACCTGGGGCGTCGCAAGCGCGCCGATCATCGATGGTGACCGGTTAATCACCGTGGTCGGCGGTGAGCCCGGAGGGTTGGTGATGGCGTTCGACAAACATACCGGCGACGAGATCTGGCGGGCGCTCGACGTGGTCGGCGAAATGGGCTACGGGCAACCGATCATCATCGAGGCGGGTGGCGCCAGACAACTCATCGTGTGGCACGCCGCGGCACTGGTCTCTCTCAGCCCGGAGACCGGTGAGTTCTACTGGGCGGAGGACTGGGAGGCCGGAGGCGGGATGTCGGTCGCGACACCGGTTCACAGCAACAACTACCTGCTGGTCACCCAGTTCTATCGCGGGTCGATGATGATGGAGCTGAATCAGGACCGCCCGGACGCCACGTTGCTTTGGCGCGGCCAGAGCCGAAGTGAAATGCCGGGCGAGACCGACGGTCTGCACGCGCTCATCACAACACCCCTGATCGAGGGCGACTACTTCTATGGCGTGGGAAGCTACGGCGAGTTGCGGGGTCTCGACGCACGCACGGGAGAGCGCGTGTGGGCGAGCGACCAGATGACGACCCAGGCCAGATGGGGCAGCGCCTTCATGGTCAAGCACGAAGACCGTTACTTCGTCGTGAATGACGACGGCTTCCTGATCATCGCGCAGTTCACCCCCGATGGGTATGTCGAGCAAGGCCGGATCAAGCTGATCGAAGCAACCGGGGACGCCGGCTTCGGTCCGCGAAGGGCCTTCGACCGCAAGGTCAATTGGTCACATCCGGCCTTTGCCAACGGTCACATCGTCCATCGGAACGACAACGAGATCATTCGCGCCTCTTTGCTCGTAGCGGACTATCAATGACAGACACACAAACCGACACCAGGAAACCCTGGCACTCAACCAGCGACCGATTGGTCGCCGCGCTCCAGCCGTTCGCACCACCGGTCGCCATCTCGTTTCACGCACCCGGAGCCCTGATTGCGAGTGCCCGTAGAGACGTCGCGTTTCCCGAACCGAACGAGCACGGTCGGACCGGACAGGTACCAGCCGGGTGTGTCTTCTGGATGCACGGAGTCACTGCCACGTTCGCCACCAGTGCCGCCGACCACGCAAACTGTAGTGTTGGCAGCTATACCCATGGTTTTCTAACACTGGAGGAAGCGGCCACCAAAGACGACGTCGGTGCCGTCTTGGAATCGGGTTGGGTTGACGAAACCGCCGTGACCGCCCTGCCCGTGGTCACCGAACGCCCCGGATCCATCGTCTACGGACCGCTGGCCGACGCGGAGACAAGACCAGACGTCGTGCTGCTCCGGGTCAACAGCATCGGACTCATGACACTGAAGGATGCCGTGCCTGACATGCACATCGAGGGAAAGCCGCAATGTCACGTCGTGGCCATCGCCAAAGAACAGAACGCCGTGGCGGCCAGCGTGGGGTGCGCGCTGAGCCGGGCGCGGACCGGCATGGGCCCAGAGGAGGTGACCTGTGTCATTCCCGGCGCCCAGCTCGAGGAGATCACCACTGCGCTCGAGTCAACGGTGGCGCTGAACCGCACCATGGCGAACTACGCAGCGATGGATGCCCGGCGTTTCCGGACTCAAGAAACCGCGCAAGGCTAGTTCGACCACCGATACAACCCGCTCGGCGGCGTGGTTCGCTGTCGAGCGGGTTGCGCGGTGGTCAGCGTCACGCGAGCAACAGATCGATCAACGTCCCGAAGGCGTCTTTCCAGTAATCCCTCACCCCCGCCACGTCCGTCTTCATCGGAATCGGTCAGTGCGGCACTTGAACCCGACTCTTGTCGTCGTTTTTCACGCTGAAACACGCTTCGACCGGTCGATCAGGCGAGGGCACTTGTCGCCCGCTACCGGCGACCCCGCGGCGGACCGAGCGTACCCGACCACGGGGCACGAACTCCGAAACCAGCGACGGGACCCCGGTATCTAATAGAGTCAGTACACGGGAGGATGACCATGAGGCTCTCGTCGACGTCCATCACACGACTACTCGTCGCGGTTGCGTTCGCTTCCGGGTTCGCGTTGGTGTCGGCGGCCGAGCAAACCGCCGCAACTCCCCCCGTCGAAGAGGGGCTGGCCAAGGCGGCCTTCGCCGGTGGCTGTTTCTGGTGTGTATGGAGCAGCCCTTCGACAAGCTCGACGGGGTCATCTCGACCACATCTGGGTATACGGGCGGGGACCGCCGCCATCCAACGTATGGTGAGATCTCACGCAACCTCACCACTCACGCCGAAGCCGTGGAAGTCGTGTTCGACCCCAAGCGGATCAACTATACGGAGCTTCTCGAAGTATTCTGGGTCAATGTTGACCCGCTGACACGTGACCGCCAGTTCTGCGACCGAGGCGCGCAATACCGTACGGCGATCTTCGTGCACAACGAAGAGCAGCAGCGGCTCGCGGTCGAATCAAAGCGACATCTTGAACAGTCGCAACGGTTCGACGCGCCGATCGTCACCCAAATCGTGCAGGCCCGAGAGTTTTGGGCGGCAGAGGAGTATCACTAGGACTACTACCCAAAGAATCCGCTCCGGTATCGTCTCTATCGCTTTGGCTGCGGACGGGATCGACGGCTGGAGGAACTGTGGGGCGAAGACAACTGACGGATTGGGACGCCACAGTCGAAGCAGGGGTTCAGGAGACAGAATGATCTATCGAGTCACGGCCCATCTCTTGGCGGAGAAGGCGCCAGAGCTGTGGAGCCGTCTCCAGGACGGATCGATAGCCGAGCAGCGCCCGGACGGACAGGAAATCGTTGACTCGTTGCAACGGGCCGTCGTCGGGGATGACGGCGCAGTCATGTGGAGCGAGCAATGTTTCTGCGGGACCCCTCGCGCGCACGAACGAGCCACCGTGCTCGACCATTACTTCGCAGATCTCACCACCGAGGAGATCCCCGCCTACACGCTGTACGAGGGGCGACCATTCCTCGAGTATCTTGAAGGGAATGCCGACCACGATGCCGTCTACCCCCGTGACACCGGTCTCTCACGTCGAGGACTCTGACCGGACGGTGACCCTTGACGCGGAACAACACGCCGAGATCGCCGCCGCGATCGAGACGATCGCGGCAACAGTGAAAAAGCTCGTGGCCAGCGGACCCGGTCATAAGCAAACGGCGATGGCAATCGGAACCAGCTTGGCCACTATCCACGCCACGCTCTGCCGCGCAACGACAGACACCTGGCCAAAGTAGTGTCCACACGCTGGGTCACGGCACCGTCTGCTCCGTGGTTTGCTGACGAGACCGGGGACCAAATCCGAGACGATACCAGAGGGGGGCGAGCCCGAGGCCCAGCGCCAGCAGACCACCGATCCAGAGCGGTCTCCAGGCAACCCACAGCGGGACCGGACTCCCGAGGAGCCAGGTGCCCAGGCCGACCAACAGACAAAAGACCGTCAACGAGCAGAGCGTCATCGCACCCACGGCCCGGTAGAAGCGAGCCGGACCATCGCGGTCACCGGCCCGACCAGCCAACGGCCCCCAGAAGCCAACCGGGCGTACCCGCTCGTAGAAGGTCGCCAGCTGCGTCTCATTCTCCGGAGCGGATACCAGAATCGCGACCAGCGCCGCCACGGTTGACGCCGTGCCCGCGAGCAGTAATCGCAGCGGTTGCTGGGTATCGTCGAACACCACCATGAGCACCGGAGCCACAGCGGACGACGTGAGCATGGCGGCGATCTCGCCCCACGCGTTCATTCGCCACCACAGCCATCGCAAGACGAGCACAACCCCAAGCCCGGCGCCAAACAACAGGTTGATCTGCCAGGCTTGGTTGATCGACGTGAGCTGCGTCATGACCGCAAGCGCGATCATCAAGGTTAACCCACTCGTTCCGCGCGCTACCCAGACCAATGCCCGGCCGCTGGGCTCTCGTTTCAACCACCCCTGGCAGACAAACCGTTTGTAGATGTCATTGGTCCAATAGGAGGCGCCCCAATTGAGATGGGTGTCAACGGTCGAGGCCAGTGCGGCCAACATCGCAGTGAGCATCAACCCGCGAACCCCGGCGGGCAACAGCTCCGCCATGCCACGGACATAGGTCGCCTCCCGGTCGGCCTGGACTAGGCCGGCGGCGAGACCGGGGTCGGGGGGAAAGAGCACGAGCAAACCCACCGCGAGGGGCAACCACAGCAGGCTGCGAAACAAGACTTGGGTGAATGTAAATACGACAGCCGCGGTTTTGGCGTCACGATCGCTGCGACAGGCCATGGCTCGCTGGGCCAAATAGCCGCTTCCATCCGACACGGAATTGATGAGCCAGAGCAACCCCAGCAAAGAAAGTACAGACCCCGTCACGTCTTTGCCTTGCCCCGGCGTGAACGCCAGAATCTCTGAGGGCTGGATACCACCCGGTCCGCCGGTGGCAAATGTCGTGAACACGCGGTGGGTAAGGGCATTGAATCCACCCACTTCCCCAATCACGACTCCGGCAAAGGCCACCGTGCCCAGTGCCATCACGACGATCTGACCGAGGTCGGTGGCGACGACGCCTCGTAGACCGCCCGTGGCGGAGTACAGCACCACGACCGCGAGCACCAGGAGAAGCGACAGCAGGTTATTGGCCGTGTTCACCCACACGAGCGGGTGGTCGGGTCCACCGATCGTCAACACAACCCCCACCGACTCTACGAGTTCAACGACGATCTGAAATATGCCGGCCGGGAGCCATTGATTCCAGACCAGAAACGGCTCGGCGATCTTCGCGGCCGCGAACAGGACCCACGCGAGGGACACGCAATTGATGATGGTGCCGAAGTAGAGCGCCTTGATACATCGCAACACTGCGGCTGGGGTGCCGCCATACCGCACCTCCGCCAACTCAGCATCCGTCACAACACCGGCACGACGCCAGGCCCCGGCCAGCACGAACCCGATCAGCAGAAACGTGATGCCAAAGATCCAGAGCTGCCACAACCCAAAGATACCGGCGGTGGCCACAATGCCCGTCACCATCAACGGGGTGTCGGCCGCGAATTGGGTTGCGGCCATGCTGAGCCCGGCTTTCCACCCCGGCAGATCGCGACCCGCCAGAAAATACTCGTCAAGATTTTTCGACGCCTGACGTCGGTGACCGAGCCCGACGGTGATGGCATAGACAACGAACGCGAGGACGATGAGGGTGTCAATCGTGGTCACGGTCTTCACACGCGCGCGGGTGTGTCCGGATGACGGGCGACGTAGATGGCCACGCGAACGAGACCGATTCGGATGGCTCCAGGAGGGCGGACGGCGGTACGCGCCCGGTGCTGGAAGGCGAAATATCGATCAGACCGAATCGGGCGGCACGTGACCATGGGGCCGAACTACCCAGACCGCGGCGGCCGGTTCGTCGTTCTGGGCGAGCTCGACCTCTTGGCGTCGATGCTCTTCAAAGGCGAGCCACTGACGGTCGGTCCAGCGACGGCGATGGCTGCGGGGCTGGGCGGCAAGCTCGGACCCATCGGTTCCGGTGTAGACCGGTGTTTGCTTGCGGGCGGTAGCGCGGCTCACGATGCGCGCGTCGACCGCCACTGCTTGAGTGACCTCGTGAGTCGGCAGGGGAACCGACACATACTCGATGCCTCGTTCGTCTCGATAGATCACGTCGTTATTGTATGCGGCTGTCATCGCCCCACGTAGCGCAACCGAGAATGCTGTCATCAGCCAAGTGGCTCGCACCCCAACCAGCTCCGCACCGGCGTTGACATCCTGGGTTGGCTTGCCCCACGATGAAAGAGGATTCGTGGTCCTGTGTTCCGCGCAACCATGCGGCAGTTTTCGATCGATTTCCGGGCGGATCGAGAGCTGGGTGGGTTGGGACCCGCCGCAATCTTTCTCGCCCAAAAAGGAGGTGATCCTGTGGACGACTATCGTAGTGGCTCTGCGGAGGTGGCGTCCTCGTAAGGACCTCCAGCCCACTGGCTGGCGATGGGCCCCTTACGGGATAACCCAACGCTGACGTGTCGCAGACCATCTTCGCCCCGGCTCCCTTAGGGGGCAGGGGTTTCTTTTTTTTGGGCTCTACCCCAAACCACGGCTTCGTCGCTCGCCTGGACCCTACGCCCGGATCAGTAGCCTTCCAGCACCGGCAATCGCTCGTCCTCGGGGAGCGGCTGTACCCCGAACGCGTTCAAAGTCATCGACACCTTACGATACCGGGCGACCGTGGCCGCGATGCTGATGAGCTGATGGGTGTCGTACGACTCCGACAAGGTCGTCCATGTTTCATCCGAGATCATCGTATCTCGATACATCTCGTCAGCCGCGTCGATCAACGCCCGTTCAGTGGCGTTCCACTCGGGCGCATCGTTGCCTTGGGCAATCGCGCGCGGCTCGAGTCCCCATTCCCGCGCCCTCCCGACACTCCCGACGTGTTTGGCCCATTCGTAGACCGACTGTGCGTTCCAGCCCGTCCGAAGAATGAGCAGCTCGCGGTCGTGGGGGATCAGGCGCGACTCCGCTTCGTTGAGCACGTAGCGGGGATTGGCGTACCACCGGTCGGCTATCTGTGCATGCCGCCGTAATGTCCGCCCAACCCGAAGACCGTCTCCTTCGATCGGCTCGATACGGGGCGTCCTCAGGGTCGGCTCGCGGTCGGGCACGTCAATCAGGTAGGCGACGTCATCACTCGGCATGAGCATGGTGGCGTCGGGATCTGGCTGAATACCGAGCGAATTGAAC
>JAYZGM010000257.1:0-10125 GCA_036336225.1 Acidobacteriota bacterium
GACCCCACCGGTAGAAAAGGACAACGGGTTGCAGCTTTGGATCGGTGGCCCGGTCGAACCAGAGCGTGGCTGGATACTGATGGGATACGAACCAGATCATGCCGAGTCCGTGGAGGTGTGCGACGGACTGTATCTGTCGACGTCGCCCGATCTCTTGCGCGAGTTGCTCCAGGAGCGACCGCCTGACCGTACGCGATTGCTGACGGGCTATGCGGGATGGGGCGCCGGTCAGCTAGACGCTGAGCTCTCCTCGTCGGCCTGGCTGGTCGCCGATGTGCAACTTGACCTCATCTTCGATACGCAAGCGACACATATGTGGGAGACCGCGATCCGGCGGCTTGGGGCGGACCCGTTCATGCTCCAGATGGGCAGTGGCGTGCATTGATTAAGTGGGGATCTGGCCCACACCCCGCAGCACTTCCTCCCCGGGCGCGCTTGTGCGGGGGGGACCATCACTTAACTTGGGCTTTGTCCCGCACTCCGGCGTTACTCAGGCAAGCCGAAGGTGTAGACCACGTTGCCGGCGGCAATCGTGACAAACTGCTTGCCGTCCACCGCGTAGCTCATTGGGGCGGCGTGCACTTGCCGTCCAACCGCAATGTGCCAGAGCTCTTGGCCGCTCACGGCATCCAACGCAAAGAAGTAGCCGTCGATGCTTCCGCTAAACACGACATCGCCGGCGGTGGAGAGCACCCCGGCCGTCGAACGGGGCTGGATCTGATACTCCCAGGTCACGTTGCCGGTCCGGGGATCGATTGCCCGGATGGCGCTGGTTGATTCCTCGATAGGTCCGACTCCCTGGGAGCCACCGCCCAGGAAGATCTCTCCCTCAACATACTGATCATCTCGGATGAAGTAGCTGGCCTCGCCGTCCCAGGCCTGGACATAGAACAGCTCCGTGCGTGGGCTGAAGCTCGGGGAGAACCAGTTGGTGCCACCACCGACCGGCGGGGAGACCACGGTGCCCTCCACGGACGGAAAAGTGTCTGGTACGCGAATCGGGCGACCCGTTGAGTCGAGGCCCTCGGCCCACGTTTGTCTGGCGAATGGCTTGCCGACCAAGAATTCTCCGGTCTCGCGGTCGAGCGTGTAGTAGAACGCGTTGCGGTTGGCCCACATCATTACCTTGCGGATGCCACCTTCCATCTCAAGATCGGCCAAAATCGGCACTTGGATAGCGTCCCAGTCGTGGACGTCATGTGGGGTGAATTGGAAGTACCACTCCATGTCACCGGTGTCACCGTTGAGGGCCAGCGCCGAGTCGGCATACAGGTTGTCGCCCATACGAACGTCCCCGTTCCAGTCGGGGCCTGGGTTTCCGGTGCCCCAATAAACGAGATTCAGGTCAGGGTCGTAGGCGCCCGTAATCCAAGTCGGAGAACCACCGGTGCGCCAAGAATCACCCGCCCACGTCTGATTGTCGGGATGGTCCGGTCCGGGAATCGTGTAGGTGCGCCATTCGAGCTCGCCGGTCGCGGCGTCGTAAGAATCGAGGAACCCGCGGATGCCATATTCGCCACCGGCGATGCCGGTCACGATCTTGTCTTTTATGACGAGCGGCGCGGCCGTCTTGCTGTAGCCGGCCCTATAGTCGGCCACTTCCTTGTCCCACATCACATTACCGGATCGCGCGTCGATGGCGACGAGGTGTGCGTCGAGCGTACTCATGAACAACGTGTCGTCCAGAATCGCGACCCCCCGATTGTTCCGCCCGCAGCAGATACGTAGGTCGTCTGGGAGCGGGTGGTCATAACGCCAGAACGGTCTGCCTGTGACGGCGTCCACGGCGACCACGTTGCTGGGTGCCTCGGTGATGAACATGACGCCATCCACGACCAGCGGTGTGGTCTCCGCCCGATCAAGCTGTGGGATCTGATAGGCCCACTTCAGCTCCAGTCCGTTGACGTTGCGGTTATGAATCTGATCAAGACCGCTGTATCGCTGACTGTCCAGTGTGCCCGAATACATCAGCCAGTTCTCCGGCTCGCCAGCGGCGTTCACGAGCCGATTCCATGTGACGGGGCTGAACGAAGGGGTCGTGTCCCCACCCGAGTTGTCCTGGGCGTAGACAACGGATGCGGACGTCAGCAAGGTGACGATGGAAATAAATTGAACCATGTGGACGGTCTCCTGCAGCTGGACGAGAACTGACGTCGGAAGGTCGTATGCGTTTCATCAATCTGACCGAAGAGCTCTTGTTTCTTTCGTCGAAATCACTCGCCGACGCGCCGAAACACCTTGCCCCCCTTCATCACGAAACGAACGTCGCGGATCGTCGTGATGTCCTCGAGCGGGTCACCGGCGATGGCCACGACGTCGGCCTCGTGCCCGGGCTTGATTCGGCCGATGAGGTCGGAGAGTCCGAGCGACTCGGCGGCGAGCGACGTGGCGGACACGATGCCGGCCATGGGGTCTTGACCGCCGTCGTGCACCCGATAGATGAGCTCCTCCGCGTTCCGACCATGCGAGCCGGCCACAGAGTCGGTGCCATAGACGACCCGCACGCCACCATGGTCGAGCGTGCGACGGAATGTCTCATACCCGGTGGTTCGGGCCTCCTCCATCAACGCAAACCCTTCTTCGGTATAGTTGCCTCGGCCAAGAAAACGCTCTCGATTGTCGAAATAGTTGGCCCAGAGGGACCCGACGTGAGGGTCGAGAAACGTGCCTCGCTCGGCCCTGAGCTCAATGACTTGGTCGTCATACCGGTTCCCATGCTCGATCCCGGTACATCCGGCTTCAATGGTTGCGGTTAGCCCGTCGGTGCCATACGCATGCACGACCGTGCGGAGTCCTGCCGTACGAGCTTCGTTACACACTGCGTCGAGCTGAGCCGTGGTCATCACCAGACCGCCCCCCTCTCGAATACTGGCCGACGCAAACACCTTGATGACGTCTGCCCCCTCCGCGGCGCGACGACGTACCGTGGCCCGGATGTCCTCCGGGGAACCGGTGCCAGTGGTGATGGCGCCGAGTGACGTGAGTACCCGCGGGCCGGGAAGGAGGCCACGAGCGATCGCATTCCGGAGGTCGACGTCGGCTGGGCTGCCGAGACTCTGAACGGTTGTGAATCCCGCCATCAAGGTGGCGTATGCATTCTCTGCGGCGTAGAGAATGGTCTGGCTCGGGGTTTCTTGAGGGTCACTGTGGTTGCGACCGTCTGGATCAAAGTGCGCGGTGAGATGCACGTGGGTGTCGATAAGTCCCGGCATCACGGTGAAGTCCGACAGATCGTAGGTGACCGGACCCGAGCCTTCGTTCACCTCGGTGATCTTGGATCCAACGACCTGAATCACGACGTTGGTGCGCACGTTCCCGACACCATCGAGGAGCCGGCCGGCGCGGATGCTGATGGTGTCTTGCCCCACGGCGGTACTTGCCACCAGCCAGACGAGAACCGATGTCAGCCCTGCTCTCATGTTGCCTCCATGTATTATGATTTTCGTTCCGGTCCCAATCGGTTGTGCCGCATGGCACGCATGGCCCGGTGTGCGCCCTTGACCTCCCGGTGGGTTTCCAACCGTGCCTGTTCGTCCAGCCGTTTTCGAAGCCGGAGGCCCTCGCGCGAGAGCTTCCGATAATTCCCCAGTCGGGCCGATGTCAACCGTTCTTGCTCGACGGCGAGGCGCACGGCGCACCCGGGTTCCCGGTCATGTTCGCAATCCCGAAACCGACATGCTGCGGCCAGGGCGAGGATGTCGTCGAACGCATCGTCCAACGCATCATCCCCTTCCCACAGCTGAAGCTCACGCATGCCCGGCGTATCGATGAGTAGCCCGCCGTCCGGCAAGGGGATCAGCTCACGTTGTGTCGTCGTGTGTCGTCCGCGTCTGTCTCGACCCCGGACAGCCCGCGTCCGCTGCCGTTCGTTTCCGAGCAGACTGTTGATGATCGTCGATTTTCCCACACCGGATGAGCCGATCAGGGCGCCAGTTTTCCCGGGGGGGAGGTGTTGGCGTAATACGTCGGTGCCACCGGCTTCGAGCGCCCCAATGACGTGGATCGGAACCTGGGGCGCCAGTTCGGCCACCGCGGCGCGCGGGGTCTCGGTGTCACGACACCGGTCCGCTTTGTTCAATACCAACACGGGGTCTGCGCCGCTGTGGCGGATGGCGACCAGGTAGCGCTCGATTCGGCGTAGGTTGAAATCGGCGTCGAGACCGCAGACCAACAGCACGGTGTCGATATTCGCGGCCACTAGCTGGCGCCGAGCCGGCTCTCCGGCCGCTTTTCGAGAGAAGCAGGTACGACGAGTCAGGATCGCTTCAATTGTGGCTTTGTCTTGCGCGGCAAGACGGAGGGCGACCCAGTCTCCGACGACGGGGCGGCCCTCCGGGCCGATCGAATGGTGCCGGAGTCGTCCCGCGACCTCGGCCATGACGACGGCGTCGGCGGTACAGAGCTGATACAGATAGTTGTGGGTAACCGCGACGCGGGCTGGGAGCAGTCCCTTGTGGCTGAAGGGAACAAACTGGGTGTCGAACTCGGCGTCCCAACCGAGGCGCTCGAGCGTCACTACCCGATACACCCTGATCCAAGTGAGTCGATTCGCACCGGCGTGTTCGCTCGTCGTATCTGCAATGGACCCATCCTGGCACAGTCATATGAGGCAGCTGTCCTCTGCCGGGTGAGCATCACCGGTCGCTAACCGTTCCCGTCGCTGGGGTCACGCGTCACGCTGGTCACGCTGCCAAGAAGATACTCGAGCGAGATCCGGTCACCGGGCTCGAGCCCCCGGTCCACTGCCTCCGGTCCGACTCGGGCCATTTGCACCGGGCCGTCTAGGTCGTCGGGATCGCTAAAGAAGACATCCCATGAGACCTGACCGTGCACGCTGATCGGCTGGACCTTACGTAGGACCCCCGAGCGGGTGCCTTTGAGCATGGTCCGATCTTATCGCGGCTCGCAGGCTCTCGCGGAGAAAACATCCTTTCGGGCTCCGACGACAGGCCGGTCCTGAATTGCGTCGTTTCACAGGGGCAAGGTCGCCGCAGTCGTCTCCGGCTTAGTCGGTGTGTCGTCGCTCGAGAGATTGTGGAAAGACACGCCCAACAGGCGGACTGGTCGGAGACCGGCGTCAGTGCGCCCCACGAGGAGCGCGACGCGCTCGGTGAATCGGTCCGGATCACGAGTTGCCGGACGCTGGCTGTGACTACGAGTGACGGTCTTGAAATCGGAGTATCTAACCTTGATGGTTACCGTGCGCGCGACGAGCCCCTTGCGGTCGAGCCACGTGGTGCCACGACGTGCCATTTGCTCCAACTCCTGCGCAATGGTGGAGGTGTCGGTCAGGTCGGTCGGGTAGGTTCGCTCGGACCCGGACGACTTGGTCTGTCGAGACGGTGTGACCGGGCGGTGATCGATGCCATGTGCGAGCCGGGTCAGCCAGTCCGTCTGTCGACCGACGGCACTCTGGAGCAGGTGCGGGTCCGCTCCCCGGACATCGATGAGACGCGTGATTCCCGCGGCGCGGAGTCTTCTCTCCGTCACCGGGCCGACTCCCCAGAGTGCATCGACGGGGAGCTTGTGAAGAAACGCCTCGACCCGCTCGACCGGGATCACGGTCAGACCGTCCGGCTTGTCCCAATCGGACGCGATCTTGGCGAGGAACTTGTTTGGGGCTACCCCCGCGGACACGGTCAGGTGTACTTCGTTCAGAATCCAGCGTTTGAGACGTCGGGCGACCGTAGTCGCCAGTGGCTCGTTCCAGGTATTGGTTGTGACGTCCAGGTAGGCTTCGTCCAGCGACAGGGGCTCCACCAGGGGGGTGACGGAGCGATACATGTCGAACACTTGGCTCGATACCGCCCTATACCGTGCGAAGTCCGGTCGTACGATCACCAGGTCGGGGCACAGACGCACCGCGCGGGCCATGGGAATCGCCGAACGAACACCGAAAACACGCGCCTCGTAGCTGGCGGCCGCCACGACGCCCCGGCCTTCCGGGCTGCCCCCCACCGCCACCGGTTTTCCTCGAAGCGCAGGGTCGTCGCGTTGTTCGACCGAGGCGTAGAACGCATCCATGTCCAAATGGATGATGCGCCGTGGGTCACCTGACAAGGGAGAAACCACGGCGAAAGTCTATACTAGATCTTGACGTAGGGCTGCGCTCCGACACAGGGCCTGACCGAAAGTGAATATGGCCGAGGACACGCTACAGAGAGCCGTCACCAAGAAGAAGTCTTTCGCATCGCCCGGGGCCTGGGACGAGGCGAGGTCCCTCATTCATACCCATCGATACCGTCTGGCGCTTGGGTTGGGGTTGATGCTCGTGAGCCGGCTCGCGGGGCTGGTGTTGCCCTGGATGTCCGGGTATGTGGTGGATGACGTCATCGCCGAGAACCGTGGCGAGCTCTTGTTGCCGTTGGCGCTTGGCGCGGCCACCGCCACTTGCGTCCAGGCGGGGAGCGGGTTCGCGTTGTCGCAGGTCCTTGGGGTGGCCGCACAACGTGCCATTACGGAGATGCGCAAACGCGTGCAACGTCACGTCACGCGGCTACCGATCGGGTACTTCGATTCCACCAAGACTGGCGTGTTGATCTCCCGGGTGATGACCGACGCCGAGGGGATCCGTAACTTGGTCGGAACCGGGTTGGCACAACTCGCCGGCGGCTTTGTCACCACCATAGTCGGTCTCGGCGTGTTGTTCTATCTCAACTGGCGGCTGACGAGCGTGACGTTGCTCATTCTCGTGCTCTTCGGATTGGCGATGGGTGTCGCCTTCTCCAAGCTTCGACCGTTGTTTCGAGAGCGCGGGAAGATCAACGCGGAGGTGACCGGACGCCTGGCGGAGACGTTGGGCGGCGTTCGGATCGTGAAAGCCTACAGCGTCGAGAAACGTGAACAACGAGTGTTCGCGCATGGCGCCCATCGTTTGTTGCGCAATGTCGCCCAGAGCGTCACGGGCGTGTCAGCGACGACGTCCGCCGCCTCGTTGGCGATCGGTGGTATTGGGGCGTTGATGATCGTCATGGGGGGGCGCGCGATTCTGGAGGGTCAGTGGACGGTCGGAGACCTGCTCCGGTATCTGCTCTTCACCGCGGTCGTGGTGGCGCCGGTGATGCAGATCGCGTCAATTGGGACACAGATCACCGAAGCGTTCGCCGGGTTGGATCGTATCCGGGAGATTCTGGGAACCCCCACGGAGATCGACGAGGACCGTTCACGGGAGCCGGTCGACACGCTGGTTGGGGATATCGAGCTCGACCAGGTTACTTACGCCTACACGGAGGGGGTCCCGGTGCTGCGTGACGTGTCGCTCCGGGCCCCAGCGGGCAGCACCACGGCGCTGGTGGGGTCGAGTGGATCCGGAAAGAGCACGTTGGTCAGCCTCGTGATGGCGTTCAATCGGCCCCAGAAGGGGCGGGTCCTGGTTGATGGTCGCAACCTGTCCACGCTGAAGCTTACCGACTACCGTCAGCAACTGGGTGTCGTGTTGCAGGAGAATTTCCTGTTCGATGGAACGGTGGCGTCGAACATCGGCTTTGCCCGCCGTCACGCGACCAGAGCCGAGATTGAAGCGGTCAGTCGGATCGCACATTGCGACGAGTTCATCCGAGGATTCCCAGACGGGTACGACACCGTCGTTGGTGAGCGGGGCATCAAGCTCTCGGGTGGGCAACGCCAGCGGGTGGCCATTGCGCGGGCGATTCTCGCGGATCCTCGTATCTTGATCCTCGACGAGGCGACCTCGAGCCTGGACAGCGAAAGCGAATCGCTGATCCAGGACGGTCTGCGCGCGCTCCGAAAGGGGCGGACAACGTTTGTCATTGCCCACCGGCTTTCGACGATACAGAGTGCCGATCAGATCATCGTGCTCGAGAAAGGTCAGATCGTCGAGCAGGGCACTCATGCCCACCTGCTGGCGGCCGGTGGGCGATATCGCGAACTGTACGACACCCAATACCGCTTCGAGCAGGACCGCTTCATCAATCCAGGAGAAGACTTTACGCCGGAGCCAGAGGCGGTGGAGCTCCCCAAGACACAGACCCGGGCGCCAGCTGTCTGAGCGCCCGCCGAGGTGCGGGCCAAGAGCCGATTCGATGCGTTACAGTAAGTTCATGTTCAGATACAGCCTCACAAAAAAGACGTGCGGGCCCGCGGTCGTGGTGGGACTGTTCGTCGGGTTGGCGACGTTGGCCCCGCTCCACGGAGTGGAAGGGCTCCAGCAGACTGGCACGATTCACGGGGTCGTGACCATGGCCGACCCGCCCTCGCCATCGACGCTCGAGGTGACGACCGACCAGATGGTCTGTGGTGACGCCGTGCCAAACGAAGAGATCATCGCCGATGCCGATGGTCATGTCGCGAATGTCGTCGTGCGCCTGACCGGAGTGCCCTGGCCGGCCGAGGCCCTGGCGCCCGCTATCGACAACGAGGCGTGTCTATTCGTGCCCCACGTACAGATCGTACCCACGCGAAGCCAGCTCTTGGTCACGAGCCAGGACGATACGCTGCACTCAACGCATTCCTATGATGACCGCAATCGCACCGGTTTTAATATCGCCATGCCGTTTGCCGGCATGGAGGTCAACCGCCCCCTGCGTCGTCCCGGGGTCGTGCGGATCGAATGCGACTCACACGCCTGGATGAGAGGGTGGGTGGTCGTGAGCAATGACGTTGGGGCGGTCAGTGGTGTGGACGGAGTCTTCACGATTGCCGGGGTTCCGGCCGGGGCCCACGAGCTGACCATTTGGCATGAACGTCTCGTCGCGTCGCCGCAGACGGTGACTGTGACGGCCGGTGCGGTGACCGAGGTGACGGTCGCACTCGAGCCTGCTGGCTAGCTCCTCCTGCTTGGGTTTCGCCGACATCTCTTGGACCCAGGATCATGCCGAAGGTCGCGGGGGTGATCTGCCAGCGGTGTGTGGCAGAGGCGATGGGAGAACAAGTGTGATGCGAAGGCTTCTACACGTGGTCGGGGCCCGACCCAATTTCATGAAAGCCGATCCAGTCATGCGCGCCCTGGTCGATGTCGACGACGTCGAACAGGTGTTGGTTCACACCGGACAGCATTACAACCAGAATATGTCGCGAGTCTTTTTTGAGGACCTCGACATGCCACGACCCGATGTCGATCTCGAGGTCGGGTCCGGTGGTCATGGTGTCCAAACGGGTGTCATCATGCAGAGGCTGGAGCCCATCCTCAGCGAGTCGAGACCCGATCGGGTGCTTGTGTACGGAGACGTGAATTCCACGGTGGCGGCTGCTCTTGTGGCCGTGAAGTTGGATATTCCTGTGGCTCACGTGGAGGCGGGATTACGTTGATTCGACCGCGCCATGCCTGAGGAGATCAACCGGCTGGTCACCGACCAAATCTCGAACCTGCTGTTTACACCGTCGGAAGATGGGAACCACAATCTGGCCCGGGAAGGGGTGAGTCGGGACAAGGTCTTCTTTGTTGGCAATGTGATGATCGACACGCTCATCCGTCTGCTACCCAAGGCGCGCTCGACCCCGGTGCCCCCATTGGCGGAGTCCATCGACCGGTTTGGCCTGGTCACGCTCCACCGTCCTTCCAACGTCGATGATCCGTCCGCGCTCGACACGCTCCTCGAATCGCTGACGCAGGTCAGCGAGAGTCTGCCTCTGGTCTTCCCGGTACACCCGCGAACCCGTCAGCGGCTAGACGCGAGCAGACAGGATCTCCCTGGTCGTCTTTAACTCACCGAGCCCTTGGGATATCTCCAGTTCCTTGCTCTCCTCGAGCAAGCCGCGCTGGTTATCACTGATTCCGGCGGTATCCAGGAAGAATCGACCTATCTCGGCGTTCCGTGTCTGACGGCGCGTGACAGCACCGAACGACCGATCACGGTCGAGGTGGGCACGAATCGGCTCGTTGGGAAGGCGGGGCGGGATCTGGTCGGCGACGTCGACGCCATCATCAACGGCGATACCGAGAAAGGGGCGAGACCTCCGCTATGGGACGGTCAGGCAGCGCGCCGTATCCAGCAGATCATTTTGACTCGCTTGCCGGGATGATGACGACCCGTCACCCCGCTCGATCCGCCCTCCACTGCAGACCCGTCTCCAGAATCTGTTGAAGCAGATCCTCGTAAGGCTTTCCGTCGTGGTGCGCTGATTCTGCGAAGTCTTCACCGTAGGCCAGCTGCGGATTGGCGTTTG
>JAYZGM010000258.1:0-7344 GCA_036336225.1 Acidobacteriota bacterium
GTTCTTCACCGTCACCGAGCCGGGGCGGCGTCGGAACCATCGTTCTATGTCGTCGCACAGGGCTGGGATCGGTTCGATGCAGTAGACATGGGCGTTCGGAAACACGCGCAACGAGTCACGCGCCGCGAGGCCCCGGTTGGCGCCCACATCCACCACGGTCCGGATGTCGAGATGTGCGAGCCCTAGCCAGCTCTGACGCTGCTCGATGTGGTCGGCGAGGTTCTTCAGTCCCAGGCCCTTGTGGAGAAAGCGGAGAAACGATCGGGGCAACTTGGGATCACGGATGGTACCCATTACAGGGGATAGTATCGTGGCGATTCGGAGATCGCATCAGGGATCGAGACCGATCGAGACGCCCATGGAGACGATACGGTGTTTCTTTGACGCGCCGGTTCGGTGATAGACGAGTCGCTCCAGGGCAGCCTCGGCGATGAGCTCCTCCGACATGATTGGGGGACCCATGTTCTTGAAGTAGTCGAACTTCACAAACAGGTTGACCCGTTGTGTGTCGTCGCTGAGCCGCCAGTCGATGCGGACAAACCAGTCCATGCGATAGGCGAGCTCACCATCCACGAATCGTCGGGGTGAACTAATCGGCAGCTTGAAAGACGGGTTGAAGTTGACCGTAAGGGCGGAAATTGGGTGCACACGGATCGTGGGCCACAAGAGCAGTCGATACCGCTGCGTGCCGGGCAGGGTCACACTTCGTCTGGGAAGCTCGCGAATATGGTGTGGCAGCTCGGTGATCGGCACGATCGGTTCGTCGGGGGCCGGGGGCGCGTCCGGGGGGGGCGACTTGAACGCGATGGGGTCGAACTCTGACACCCGGGTCTCGATGATTGCATGCTCGAATTCGGAAAAGACGCCGACTCCCAGCGCGAGGAAGAACATCGATTGTCGGGCGTGCAACGCCCGTCGCAGGTGCGGCAGAGCCGAACGAAGGCTGTCGAACGTCGCCGCCGTTGGTCGAGGTCCATCGGGAGTAGTCGACACCGACCCTGGGGTGGGTGGTGGGCAACCGGTGAGCGGCTCGGTTGAACTAGGGTGGTAGCGTGTCTGGAGACGGGTTATCCCACAACGAAATCCACCCGGTTCGTCCGACGTGAGATGGGCCAGTGTCGCGGCGGTGGATCTGCGGAAGGACCCGGGGCCGAAGCCGACCCCCATACTGACGCCGGCACCGATCTCGTATCGGGACGCGACACTCATGAAGTCGTCAGCGTAGCGTTCAAAATAAGCGAACCCTCCCAGGTGGTCGGTGTGTTGATAGTCGTAGCCAATCCGGAACCGACTGAAGTCCTGTTCCACGACGTTGTTCCGGATCAGCGCGTTCACATCGGCGAGGAACTCGATCCGAGACGGGAACTGACCCTGGCGAAGGGTGGCGCTGCTTCGCAGACGAAACAACGTGTCGTTGCCGGGGTCGAACCCGGTGGAGTCGCCAGACTCGTTCCCGCTGAGGCTGAAACCGACGTCGCCGAGGAGGAGCCGGCCACGAGCCTCCTCGGATGCGAGCTCATCAAGGGTCGCGCGGAACCGTTCCGCGTCGACACCCAGAGTCTCCTGCACCTGCTGGGCGAGTGGCGTGAGCTCAGCGCGCAGCAAGGCGGCTGGGATGTCTGGTTGTGCGGCGGACGTGGCCGCAGCAAGACAGCCAATCATGGCGAGCACGACGCATCGTGGCGCGTCCGTCGCTCGCCGGCGTCCAATCTGGCGGAGTGGTATGGAGGCAGTCGATGTGTCCATCACGGTCGGTTCGTGGTGTGGCTCGCTTCTAGTGCGTGACGCCTCCCGGTGTGCCTCTTACTTCGACGCGCATCTGGCGGACAAAGGTCCAGTCGCTATGGTCCGATCCTCACCCACGATCCTGCCCGTGGGTGGCGCGGATGAATCGAGGCGTGGTCCTGGTAAGGCGAGGCCGTCCCGGGCACGGCGTGGCGATGATCCCCCGGTGTTTCTTATCTCAGCGTTCGGAAGAACGTCCTCAGATCGTGCACCAGTAAGTCTGGTTCCTCGATGGCCGGGAAATGACCTCCCGTGTCGAACACGGACCAGTGAGTGACGTTGTCCGGGAGCTCCTCTATGTATGACCGTGGTGGGCCAGACCTTGACGGAATACCCAGGAATTGGGCGAAGCCCTGTGGCACCTGGACCGGTCCCCGCGATGCCCGACGGGGTCGTGAGCTACCGAGCCCGTTGGCGTAGTAGTAGCGGACACTGGTGCCGATAGTGCGCGTGTGCCAGTAAATCGAGACCAAGGTCAGGATTTGATCCTTGCTGAACCGGGTTTCTACATCTCCGCCGCAGTCGCTCCAGGAGCGTAGCTTTTCGGTAATCCACGCCGCGACCCCGACGGGGGAGTCGGTGAGGCCGTAGGCCAGCGTTTGTGGCTTGGTGCCTTGTATTCGCTGATAACCCGTCTCATCGACTGACCAGAGCTCCGCCCGGGCTAGGTAGTCGCGCTCCTCGGCCGTCGACGGATCCCGCTGTGCCCGTGGCGGTGCGCCCGGCGTGTGGATCCCGATGAGCCGATCCGGGAAACGGGCGCCTAGCTCACGCGTGACACCGGCGCCCCAGTCGCTCCCATAGGCGCCAAAACGCTTGTAGCCCAAGGTGTCCATGAGCCCTATCCACAGCTCGGCTGTGCGCGCGATATCGGTGCCCAGAGCCGGCTCGCCCGAGAATCCGAATCCGGGAATTGAAGGAACGATGACGTGGAAGGCATCCGCCGCGTCCCCTCCGTTGGAGCCCGGGTCTCTGAGCGCCATGACCGAAGGGAGCATCTCCCACACCGTGCCGGGCCACCCGTGGGTCATCAACAGCGGCACGGCTGACGAGTTCGAGGCTCTCTGATGGACGAAATGGAGCGGCTGCCCGTCGACCTCAGTGGTGTAGTGGTCGAACGCATTCAGCGCCGTCTCATGGGCGCGCCAGTCATACTCGTCTCTCCAATAGGCGACCAGTGTCTCCAGGAACGCCCGGTCCGTGCCGTAGGTCCAGGGGGCGTCGGGGGTGTCGGTTGGCCACCGCGTTGCGGCAAGACGCCGGTTCAAGTCCGCCAGGTCCGCGTCGCTGACGCGGATCTCGAACGGGCTTACCTCGGATTGAGCTGCGACGCCACGTGAGCGCCCGCGTCCGGCCGCGGGGGCCGCACCGCCGGTGAGTGGTGCCGACACGCCGGTCGCGGCCATCAGTTTCAAGAGTGTCCGTCGGTTCATGGTTTCGTGTTCAAACATCGGTTCACCATTCCATACGTGTTACCACGTCGGGAGGCCGAGCGCCTCGAGCTCATTGGCGGCATCGGAAAGATACGGCTCAGCTAGGCGGACCAGGTCTGCGCGGTGCTGCCACGCCCAGAGCCCGGCGATGACCAGCAGGGCGAGCACCGCCAGTCGGAACGCAAGTACGATCACGTGACGGAGCAGAAAGACGCCGACCACGACGGCGACGAGTACAACAACGAGAACAATAAGTGATTCCATGGGCCTGGGCCCGTCAGCGTAGCACGATTCTTGGCATCGGCGGCTCATGGCACGGGCCCCGCATTGGCTCCAGCGGAAGCCGGCTATAATCCGCTGCGTGTCGTCCCCACACCCCGTCGGGTGCGGGGCAGATAGTCGGAAGCGGTTCTTCGAGGGAGGTCGGGTGCAGTTCAAACAACCGAGTGTCGGCGTCGCGGGGCGCGTACCCGTCAGAGCGGGTGTGCTGGTCGCTTGGGTGGTGGTGTTTGCGGCGAGCATGGCGTCGGCCCAGGAGTTTCGCGTCGTCGAGACGACCATCGTCGATGTCCATGCATCCTTGGCGTCAGGACAGCTCACCTGTCGAGAACTTGTGCAGCGGTATCTGGACCGAATTCAACGCTACGACCAGACGGAACCGGCCTTGAACGCGATTCAACACGTGAATCTCAGGGCGTTGCAGGAGGCCGATGCACTCGACGCCGCCTTTGCCGACGCAGGGCTCATCGGCCCCCTGCACTGCGTGCCGGTTCTACTTAAAGACCAGGTCGAGACGGCTGATATGCCAACCACCTATGGGTCGGCGGTCTTCGAGGGATTCCGGTCTGGTCGTGACGCAACCATCGTGACCCGCATGAAAGAGGCCGGGGCGATCATTCTCGCCAAGACCACCATGGGTGAGTTTGCGTCTCGCTATGTCGGGTCGGCCTTTGGGATCATCCGAAACGCCTATGACCGGAGCCGGAACCCCAGCGGGTCTTCCGGCGGCACGGGCGCGGCGGTGGCGGCCAACTTTGGTCTGGTCGGCATCGGAGAAGACACCGGGGGGTCGATTCGCGGGCCGGCCGCCGTTCACAGTCTCGTCGGGTTGCGACCAACTGTCCCGTTGGTGAGCCGGTTTGGCATGATGCCAGCGAATCCGTCGAGTGACACACTCGGCCCGATGACCAGAACCGTCACGGATGCGGCGGTGCTGTTGGGTGTGCTCGCGGGGTACGACCCGAACGACCCGGTCACCGCGTATGCGAGCGGTCGTGTGCCCGGGTCCTACAGCGAGGGTTTCGAGGAGAGGGGGCTCCAGGGAGTGCGGCTTGGGGTCATTCGGGACCCGATGGATGTCAAGACGGATCCGGACTCGGAGGACTATCGACAGGTCCGTGTGGTGATCGATCGGGCGATAGGAGACCTCAGACGGCTGGGCGCGGTTGTCGTGGACCCGGTCGAGATTCCGGACTTCGACCGTATTCAGACGACGTATGTTCGCAATACCTTCGAAACCGAAGAAGCGACGGACGCCTATCTCGCGGGGCACCCGCACGCCCCGGTCCGCACGCTGCGTCAGATTCTGCTGACCGGTGCCGTGAATCCGTGGCGGGCCAGGGGACTCATGAACGTCGTGGGGCGATCAACCGATGACCCAGAGTATCTTCGGATACTGAAGTCGCGAGAGCAGCTGAGACGCACCGTGCTGGGGGTGCTAGCCGACCGACAGCTTGACGCGTTGGTCTACGCCACCTTTGACCACCAGCCGACCCTCATTGCTGACGACGTGTTGACAAACGCTGACACGGATGACGCGTATGCGCGTGGGAACAACCGGTATTTAAGCCCGGTCGTGGGATTGCCAGCGCTCACAGTACCAGCCGGATTTACCGATGAGGGTCTTCCCGTGGGGCTCGAGTTTCTGGGGGGGCCGTTTCGCGAAGCTCGACTCCTTGAGTTGGGTTATGCCTACGAGCAGGGCACGATGCGACGTGAGCCCCCCGAGATGACTCCGGCGCTCCCGGGTAGCCCGTGAATCCGAGAACACATGGCGATTTGCCGATGCGTATGACATGGCTCCGTGTCGTTCCCGCGGTCGTGGTGATCGCACTCGTCGCGGTGGTTTGAGCATTTCTTGGGTTCGAGCCAGTGGCCGGACAGATGCGTTCCGTCTCCTTGACGAGCAGACCCATGTCGCCATTCAGTTCGTCTCGGAACTCGCGCTCCACATGCTCTCGACGAAACAGGTTCGACAGGGATGGACGAGCGTGGGGCGTCGTGCTTGGAGTGTGCGCATAGGTGACTGATCGTAAGCCAATAAGAGGAGACGGGGTGTGACCCTTCCGTGACCGTGAGTGTGGCAGGATACACGCCTCGATAGGAAGGGCATGTCACGGGGACGAAGGGAGAGCCAGTATGAATCGGCCCACACGAGATGATGGCACCTGGAGTCGACGCGAGGCGCTGGGTCTATTGGGGATCGGCGCGGCCATGGCGACGACAGCCTGTGCGAGCGATTCAGACGTATCGGATTCGGCCATGCCGTCGAGCGGGCAGAGCCCGCCGGCGCTCGCGGTGCCCGAGGGGGCCATCGTTCGTGCGGTGCTCGGAGATCTCTCGCCCGAGAGTCTGCGTCACGGGGCACTCCTGTTTCATGAGCACATGTCACTGGATCTGGGGTTCTGGGATCGGCTGCTGGGGTCGGACAATGAGGCGCGTGCCGGTTTTGTCGGGGCGCCGGACGGGCCCTATTTCATGCAAGACGCCGAGACGATGGCGGCCGAACTCCAGACGGCGTTGCAAGACGGCGTGTCCTTGCTCGTTGATGGTGGCCACGCCGACATGGGTCGGAGCGTGGCGTTTCTTCAAGAGGTCTCTGAGCGTTCCGGTCTCCCGATCGTGGCGAGCGGTGGTTACTACACGGACCCCTTTCATCCCGACGAATTGGATGAGCTGACCGAAGACCAGATCGCCGAGATGCTCGCCCAGACTGCGGATACGGAACGGTGGGGCGCGTTTGGGGAGATCGCGAGCTCGGCGGAGATCACGGCGGGTGAACGAAAGGTCTTTCGAGCGGTGGCCAGAGCCCACCTCGCCACGGGGCTCCCGATCTTCACCCACACGGCAAATGGAGCAGCGGCCCTCGAGCAGTTGGACATTTTCGAGTCGCTCGGCGTTTCACCTGATCGGGTCGCGATCGGTCATATGGGAGGGCTGGAAGATCCGGATGTCACCGTGCATCGGACGATCGCGTCCCGTGGGGCTTCTGTCGGCTTTGACCGTCTTGGAGGTGGGGACCAGGCCGACGCATACAAGGTGCCCATGGTGAGGGCCCTTATTGACGCCGGCTATCTCGAACGCGTGCTCCTGGCGTCAGACTTTTCGCGAGCCAGTGACACACGACGGAACGGGGGGCCGGGCTACGCGAAGACGGTGACTCGGTTTGTCCCGATGTTGCGCGCCGCCGGGGCCACCGACGCTGAAGTCACGACGTTGGTCACGGACAACCCGTTGCGATTCCTGGCCTTTGTGCCGGATACGAGCTCGTTCGTCTGACGGGCGGTGTCGGCGTACCCCCATCGGCCAGCAGGCACGCGTGTGTACTCCCCGGGCGTCGTGATGCAATCCGGTGGCAGACTCAGCGGCTACGGAGTCGAATGGTGCTGCGGTCTGCGGTGACGTGGAGAATGGGACCGCCGCCATTGAGAAGACCGGTGAATTCCTCCCCGTTGCCTTGGAGCGTTAGCGGGAGATCGCTCGTGAAATCCGCTCGTTGGGACAAGTCAGCCTCTATTGTCAGGGGCTGTCGCTCGATGAGACCGAGGTCAAGGTCACCCCGGTCGATCGCCACGACCGAGTCGTCGCTGAGACGGGTGGCGGTCATGGTCACGTTGGAGCGGTCGGCGTCCAGCTGGAGACTTCCCTCGACGCCTTCCAGGGCAATGTTGTCACTGCGATCGACGTCGAGCGCGAGCGAACCGGTGAGCCCGTTCGCTTCGAGCGACCCCCGTTCTAGCGCGTTGGTGACGTGGCGGTCGTGGTCGGGTGCCACGACGTTGCTCCGGTCAAAGTCGAGTCGCAAACGGCCGGAGAACCCCGTGAGTGTCGTGTCGCTGCGATCGAT
>JAYZGM010000259.1:0-7093 GCA_036336225.1 Acidobacteriota bacterium
AAGCACGCATCGCATTACCAAGATCCACCGCGATCACGATGCCAGGTCGCGCTCAGCGCGAAACCATCCTCAGCCCTCCTCCGAGGGGACCGCGTCACGCGCGCGCAACGGGTACGACGAATCGGCTCGGCCGCTTGTGAACGCCACTCCGGGTATTCAAGTGCCATTTGCCAGAACGACTCGCGCGCGCGCGGACCAGCTCGGGATCCCGGGTCAACGGCGACAGTAGCGCTTCCCTGGACGATCCGATTCCACGACGCTAAAAGGCAGACCACGGTCTCTTGCCATGGTCGCTTCCGGGACAAATGAGCGTCAGCGGGCGTCGGTGACGCGACGAACTACGTCTTCCTGTGAACCGAACGGTCCGAAGATCGATGTCAGTCCGGCCACCGACAGCAGGTGTTCGACGCGAGACGTCGGGTTGGCCAGATGCAGTGTGCCACCGTGCTTCCGTACAGTCACGAACCCGCTTACCAACTCGCCAATGCACGTGCTGTCCATATAGGACACGGCGCCGAGATCAAGCACGAACTTGCGGCTTCCTTGCTGGACAAGGTCCCGTAGCCTCTTGTTGACATCGCCAAAACTCTCGTTCCGAGTCAGGCGCCCAGACGGCAACAATACGACCACATCGCCCACCGCGTGCTCTTCCAGTTGCATGGCCCGTAAAATGCAATTATACCGCTCGGCACCACGCCCGTCCGGCAGCGTCACGTTGTCGGCGGCGCGAAGCGGGTGGGACGGAACGACGCCCTACTGCGATCATCGCCGAGGCCGGTAGGTCCACTTGGTCAACCGCAACTCGCCGCTCACCCCGTCGTGAGTCAACGTACCATTCAACCGCGTCACCTCTTCGAGCCGCGCTTCAATTCTGAAGTGTCCATGCTCGGGGCTCGTGACCTCGGCCACAAGCTCGAGCGTCGTGCCGTCGAAATCGACCGTGTCGAACGCCAGCGTCTCGGGGTTAAGCATCTCTCCCGTGATGGCGTCGCCGTCAACGTCGAATCGCACCGTCGCGGCGTCATACCCCGACTCTGGAATCCACTGACCGGACCACGTACCCCGTAGCGCGTCGTTCTGAGCGTAGGCCTGGGCGGCCAGCACCATCGTGGCCGCAAACAAAAGGGACCGAACCATCTGCATTCGCACTTCCTCCTGAGAAACATCGCCGAGTCTATGAGAATCCGCCCACGACCTCAAGATGGGATGAGCAAGAAGACCATGGCGCTCAGAAGCCGAGTCTCTTACACTGAGGGCCCGGATGTCCCACGAGGTGAATGACATGCGAACGCGCGTGATCCGATCAGCGTTATGGACGCTACTGGCGCTTTTCCTGGCGGCACCTGCCGTCGCTCAAACGATCCGGCACGAGATTTTCGTGTCCAGCCCGACGCTGGAGTCGGGCGAGACGATGCCGCGGGTGTATACGCCCGATGGCCGCAATCTCTCACCACCCATCACGTGGGAGCGTCTTCCGGCTGGCACCCGCGAGCTGGCGGTAGTGTGCTCGGATTTCGGCGCCGGCAATCCGCCACCCTGGGTGCACTGGATCATCTATGGAATCCCAGCAACCGCGACCGGCTTGCCTGAAGAATTGCCGATCCTGCCGGACACACCGATGCCGCCGGAATTGGCCGGAGCCATCCAAGGCTTGAACGGCTGGCGTCGCCCGTATTATCGCGGACCCGCGCCCCCCGCGGGTACACCACACCTCTATCACTTCACGGTGTACGCGTTGGACGCGGACCTGGGCCTCAAGCCTGGCTTGACCCGGGAGAAACTTCTACGCGCCATCGAAGGCCACATCATCGGCCAGGGCGACCTCGTGCCCGTTTACGAGCGTTTCTAACGAGCAGGAGCGAACCATGACCGATCAGAAACGGCCACAGCTCATTTCCCGACGCGCCCTGCTCCGCCGCGCCGGCGCGGCAAGCGCCGCCGCCGCGGCGGGTACGGCGGGGGTCCCAGAAGTTGCGGCGTTCCCGATGGAGACCGCAGAGACGACACCAGCTCCCACGTCCGAAACGCCCCAGACGACATCGCCGGTCGGCGGTCACGCGGCCTATGAACACCTCACGGCGGAAGAGGCCGAGCTACTCGAAGCAATCGCCGACCAGCTCATCCCCGCCGATGAGGTCGGCCCGGGCGCGCTCGCCGCCGGTGCCGTGGTGTATATCGACCGCTCGCTCGGCGGGGCACTGGCCGACGCACGAGACGCCTACCGGGGCGGCCTGGCCGCGTTTGACCGGTACTGTCGGTCGTCGCGTGGTGCACCGTTCCGCGAGTTGTCGCATGTCGATCAGGTCTCGGCACTCATCGATGTCGAGACCGGCGCGGCCACCGGGGCCGGCACCGGATTCGCCGGGAGCTCAGCCGCGTTCTTCGGCATGGTCCGTAGTCATGTGCTCCAGGGAACCTTTGGCGATCCCTACTACGGTGGGAACAGAGACTTCGTCGGCTGGGATCTCATCAAGTATCCCGGCGTGAGGACGTCGGTGTGGCCACGGCTACAGACCCAGCTCGAGGCCGGAGACCTCGCGCCAAACCACCGGTCGGCCTACGACTCGGAGAACTTCGAGAAAGCGGTCGTTCGCGCAACCTCGAGGGGGACTTCCCATGGCGACTAGATTACCGGGCACGGACGTGGTCATTGTGGGACTCGGGGCCGCTGGCGGGGTGGCGGCGCTGCCCCTGGCCGAGGCTGGTCTCGACGTAGTCGGGCTCGAAGCGGGGAGCCGCCTGACCCGTCGAGACTTCGCGCCCGATGAAATCAGGAACAACGTTCGCGCCTGGCCGTTCGCTGTCCAGAAATGCGCGAACGAGGTGCCCACGCTCCGCCGCACACGGTCGGACACGGCGGTCCAGCGTGGTGGTCACCCGATGATGAACGGCGTTGGGGGGACAACGCTGCATTACTGGGCCCAGAGCTGGCGGCTCAACCCATGGGACTTCAGAGTCATCGCCGAGACGACGCAACGATACGGCGCCTCCCGTATTCCGGACGGGTCAACCGTTGAGGACTGGCCGTTCGGCTACGAGGAGCTAGAGCCGTATTACGACCGCGTAGAGCACGAAATCGGGGTATCGGGACAGGCTGGCAACATTGATGGCCACCGGGATCCACGCGGTAATCCGTTCGAAGGCCCACGCAAACGAGACTACCCGATGCCGGCCCTTCGGTGGACAGGGTTCCTGGACAAGATGGCAGATTCGGCTCGTTCGCTGGGCTGGCAACCCTTCCCCGGCCCAGCCGCAATCAACTCGCGCGCCTACCAGGGACGTTCCGCCTGCATGTATCACGGGTTCTGTAACAAAGGGGGTTGTCACGTCGACGCCAAGAACTCGCCCGCGGTGACAACGATTCCAAGGGCAGAAGCAACGGGACGGCTCAACGTCGTCACTCACGCGCATGTGCGACAGATCGAAACGGACAATCAGGGCAAGGTCACCGGTGTCACCTATCTACAGGGACGTGAGGAGTTCTTCCAACCGGCGCGTTTTGTGCTCGTGGCCAGCTACACCTACGAGAACGCACGACTCCTGCTGCTGTCGAAGTCACGTGCGTTCCCGCTGGGGCTCTCGAACAATCACGCACAGGTGGGAAGACATTACTTCAGCCATCACCAAGGGGCCGGAGTCACGGCCCTGTTTCCGTATGACCTGCACGCGTGGTACGGCCTCCCCGCCCAGGGCGTCGCCATTGACGACTGGGCCGATGACAACTTCGATCACAGCGGGCTGGATTTCATCGGAGGCGGCAATCTGTGGGTCTACTCGGACCGGCGTCCGATCACGGCCGCCAGCATGAGCACGTTCGGGCGCGCACCGACGTGGGGCTCCGCCTGGAAAGCCTTCGTCAAAGAAAACGCCGACCGCACCAACAGCGCCTACATTCAGAAAACAACGCTGCCCTACGAGACGAACTACCTGGACCTCGATCCGATAGTGACCGATCCGGTGGGCGACTCGGTGATCCGGATTACGGCCGAATACAAGCAGAACGAGCTGGCGATTGCCGATTTCCTTCAGGCGAAAATGGAACGGTGGTATCGCGAAGCAGGTGCGATCGAAGTGATTCGCGGTGGTCTGGGCGGTCAGATGGGGGTCACGACACACGCCTACGGTGGTACCCGGATGGGTGACAATCCTGAAACGAACGTCGTGAATCGCTACGGCCTCTCACACGAGGTACCGAATCTTGGCATTCTCGGTGCATCGGTGATGGGAACCAGCGGCGCGCGGAACCCGACGCTGACCGTGCAGGCACTGGCGTGGCGAACCGCAGAACATCTGGCCAACAACTGGCGATCAATCGTCGAGTAGTGACACGCGTGATTACGGCCGTGCGCCAGTCGCCACCGTGAAGAAGACACGAGGGAGGACAGAGATGCGACGTATCCTGGTCATCGGTCTGCTCATGGTGGCGACGCCACTCACGGCGCAGCAGCGTCGTGCCCCCGACCCGCGGTCGATGGGCGGCGGCGACTGCCGAGACAACGTCTACAACTGCGCCAACACCCCAAACCCTTTACCCATCCCCGACACCGTTTGGGTCGAAGAGATGACGTGGATGGACGTGCGCGACGCGCTCTCCCAGGGCAAGACCACCGCCATCGTCCCCACCGGCGGGGTCGAGCCAAACGGTCCGTGGCTCGCCACCGGCAAACATAACTACGTTCTCCGAGCGAACTGCGACGCCATCGCCCGTCGGCTTGGCACCGCCGTGTGCGTGCCTGTTATCAAGTTCGTACCCGAGGGCTCGATTGAGCCCCAAAGCGGGCACATGCGGAGCCCGGGCACAATCAGTGTCCGCCAAGAGACATTCGACGCGATGCTGACCGATGTTGCCCATAGCCTAAAGATGCATGGCTTCCGAAACATCATCTTCATCGGCGATAGCGGGGGCAATCAGCACGGCCAGCGGACAGTGGCCGAGCGGCTCAACGCCCGATGGCAGGCGGGTCCGGTCGTGGCCCACGTGCAGGAGTACTACGACTACGCCAGCGTGGCGCGGTATATGGCGTATCGCGGCCTGGAAGAGGGTAAAGGCGACGGTCTTCATGACGACCCCTACATCACGCTCAATATGTTTCACACCGATCCCGCGTCGGTGCGATATGACGCGCGCGTGACAGCCGGTCTCGCCAACATCAACGGCGTGTCACTTGAGGATCGCGTCAAGACACTTGAGCTGGCGCGAGACGTGGTGGCATTTAGAGCCGGGCAGACGGCGACCGCGATACGAGAGGCGATTGCTCATCGGGGCACACTCCCCGCGACACCGCCTAGACGAGAGGCCCTCGGCGGCTCGCCTCGGTCTCGACCCGCCCCCAATCCGCGCTCAATGGGTGGGGGCGACTGCCAGGCGAACACCTACAACTGCGTCGATACGCCGAATCCACTCCCTGCGCCGGACACCGTCTGGATCGAGGAGATGACATGGATGGACGTGCGTGATGCGCTGGCGTCGGGGAAAACCACCGCCATCATCCCCGCCGGCGGAATAGAGCCGAATGGACCATGGTTGGTCACCGGGAAACACAACTACGTCCTCCGGGCGAACTGCGACGCGATCGCCCGTGATCTAGGTAACGCGTTGTGCGCTCCCATCATGGAGCTGGTACCAGAAGGACAGATCGAGCCGCAGACCGGTCATATGCGGAGCCCAGGCACACTGAGCTTGCGTCAAGAGACGTTCGAGGCGGTTCTCACCGACGTCGCGCACAGCCTGAAGATGCATGGCTTCCAGCACATCATCCTCATTGGCGACAGTGGCGGTAATCAACGGGGTATGGCGAACGTGGCGACGGCCCTGTCGGAGCAGTGGCACGACGTAGCCCGCGTACTGCACATCCCCGAGTACTACCGGGCACCGGCTGGTTCGAGGAACGTGTTACGCGAGCGTGGCGTGACCACGGACGACCAACCAAGCGACGGTCTCCACGACAACCCCACCATCACGCTCAACATGATGCTGACCGACCCGAGTTCGGTACGATGGACCGAACGTGACGCGACTCGGCAAGCCACAATCGATGCCGTCTCGATCACGGACCTCGGGAAGTCACTCGCGCTCGCAAAAGAAATCGTCGAGACGCGGGCGGGACGAACCTCGGATGTGATCAGAGCACGAATCGCGGCAAACGAACACTAAGGGCTCGCGTTCAGGAGGAAGAAAGAGCTCCTCATTCGAAGCCCCGTGCTCTTCGTTCGGGGCGACCTGACGCGTCTCACAGGGACAAGAACGGCGCCGGAGAAGCCTCTCCGGTTTAGTAGAGTTCTCGATCGCAGGTATCGACCTGCACCCGCGACAGGAGATCGATTACGGCGTGCGTGCCGAACGAGCACTCCGGGGAATCGCGGTCAACCTCAGGAACCGACTCGACCGACGTGATCTCAAGGGTGTCCGTCTTCGACGACCGAGCACCGCGTGTCACGCGCTAGACCGTGGTCTATCAGGGTCGTCAGCGCCAACGCCTCGATGCCGTCACGGCGGTTCCGCTCGACGATTTTCTCGCGGAGAGCGTCCCAGATAGCACCTCGCGGAAAGCACCCCAACCGTCTGTCATTCCCACGCACCGAGGTAAACTCCCATGATACGCATCCCCTGCACGCTCACTCTCCTCGTCTCGTGGCTTGCCACCCCGTGGTTGAGCACCGCGCAGTCGACCGTTCCCTCGGCTATCAAAGAACAACTACTCGAGATTGGCTTTGGCCCGTCACTTGACCCCTCGATGACCATCTATCAACCGCGGCTCGCCGAGGCCCCCAAAGACGGCGTAACGGTAACCAAAGAGCTCGCCTATGGACCACATGCCCGGCATCGCCTCGATGTCTACCAGCCCGATGGCGCGGGTGACACCACACCGGTGATCGCATTCATCCACGGCGGCGGCTATGTCGGCGGCAGTCGTGACCTCAACGATGAGGTCTACAGCAACATCCCGACCTACTTCGCCAGACATGGGATGCTTGGCATCAACGCGACCTATCGGCTGGCTCCTGAATCGATGTGGCCGTCAGGTGCGGAAGATATGCGTGCCCTCGTGTCCTGGATCCGCCAGCACGCCGCCGACTATGGCGGTGACCCGAC
>JAYZGM010000260.1:0-27320 GCA_036336225.1 Acidobacteriota bacterium
ACGACACCTCGAGTTGTGTTCGGTGTGCCGTTGTACAACCACGCACCGGATTTGCCAGAAGCGCTCGAGTCCGTGCTCACCCAGTCCTACCGCGACTTTCGCGTCGTGTGTGTCGACGACCAGTCAACCGACGCGACCCCCGACATCGTCCGGGACTACGCGACACGCGATCCCCGGATCAGGTATGTGCGCAACACGCGCCGACTGGGCATGATCGACAACTGGCGCCGCACGTTCGAGCTGGCGCTGGAGGAGACTCCCGACGCGGAGTACTTCGCCTGGGCCAGCGACCACGACATCTGGCATCCGCGCTGGTTGGAGTGTCTAGTGGGCGAGCTCGACCGGTATCCCGATGTCGTGATGGCGTATCCGCGGAACCGGCGAATCGGGCCGGATGGCGTCATGACCGACAAGCGCCCGTGGACGTTCGACACGCTCGGTGTTGGAGACCTCCGGACCCGGTTCGTGCAGACCATGCGACACATGTCAGCCGGCAACATGATCTACGGGTTAGGCCGAGTGTCGTCCATCCGACGCGCCGGTGTCTTTCGTCGGGTGTTGGTACCGGATCGATTGCTGTTGATGGAGCTGTCGCTGGAGGGACAGTTTCGGCAAGTGCCCGAGGTGCTGTGGTTTCGTCGGTGGTATGGACCGATCTTCAGCTTGAAGCGTCAACGACGCGCGTTCTTTCCAAACGGACGGCCGCTGTATGCATATGTTCCCTGGTGGATCAGTCATGCGACGTCATTGACCTGGACCCTCGGAGTGGAGGGAGCTCGCCGTCCGGAGATGACCCGGTGGACTGGGTTTCGGCTGGGGCTTCGCTATCTGCGTCTGGCGGGGCTCTTGCATTTCAGGGCCGAGCTCAAGCAGCGTCGTTTGGACCTGTTCGAGCGGGTGGTATTTCTCAAGCCCATCTACCTGCGTTGGCGGGGACGATATCGCGGGCTCAAACGACGACTCGGAGCAGACACACTCCAGACCCGCTGGCGCAAGTCGTTTGGTTCACCGGTAAGGAGACGAAGGTTCGTGAGCCGAGTATCCCGACTCCTATCAAAGGTGGCTGATCGAATGGTGTGGCCCGTGGGACGCCTGCTGCTGCGGATGGTCCGGGCATTGCCACTCATGCAGAGTCGAATCATTCCGTGGCTCGTGCGGCAGGAGATTGACGAAGTGCCCTCGGGCCGTGAAGTGGGTCTGATGCTCCGGGGGTTTCGACAGCTCGCGAAGACCGAGGAGCCTATCATTGTGGGGCCATGGCTGTCGGAGGTGGGGTTCGAAGTACTCTATTGGATCCCGTTCCTCACCTGGGCCACTGACACGTTTGGCATCCCGCCGGAGCGTCTTATCGTTGTGTCAAGAGGCGGGGCGTATACCTGGTATCGCGAGCTTTCGACTCAGTATGTTGATATTTTTGACCTAATGTCTGTCAAGGAATTCCGGCAGCGCAATGATGCCCGCTGGCAGGATGGTGGCAATCAAAAACAGATGGCCGCCGGCGCGTTTGACGACGACATCATCGGGTTGGTGAAAGAGCGATTGGGTCTGACAAAGGCGACGGTATTGCACCCGTCGGTCATGTATCGGTTGTTACGCTACTACTGGGCTGAGAAGGGCGCAATCAGTCTACTCAAGAAGCACACCGTGTATCGTCAGATGCCCCCAATCGATCCGGAGAGACTCCCAACCTTGCCCCCGGAGTATGTCGCGGTCCGGTTTTATTTTCGACCTTCGTTTCCCGACACCGCAACGAATCGCGCGATCGTCGGTCGGATCATTCGGACCCTGGCCCGGCAGACTCCCGTCGTGTTGTTGAACCCCGGGTTGAGTCTCGATGACCATGAGGATTTCGAGCCTGGCACGGGGTTGGGAATCTACAAAGTCGACCACGTGATGACGCCGACGACGAATCTCGAGGTGCAGTCCGCGGTGATCGCGAACGCTCGCGCATTTGTGGGGACCTATGGCGGTTTGGCCTATCTCGGACCGTTCTATGGGGTGCCGTCGGTTGCGCTGTTCTCCCGCGAGGAAGAGATCGTGTCGACCCATCTGGATGTGTCGCGTCGGCTTTCTCGAGAACTTAATGTTCCGCTGGTTACGCTGGATGTTAAAGAGATGGCCCTCGTGGAGGGATTGTTCGACCACGCCATGGTGGTTGGTGAACCCCTTCAACGACCACGTTCCACCCCCGCGGGCGGCGAGCCGGCGGGGCCACCGAGCGTCGATGTTTCGGCCGAGGTAGAAGATACAACCGTGGGGCCAGTTGCATGATTGTCGAATTCACCGATCTCAAGAGCTACCGGTGGCGAGTCGTCATGGTCGACGGCGCGTTTGACCCCTTGCATCACGGGCACATCGAGTACTTTCGTCAGGCGAAGGCGTTGGGGCACAAGCTGCTCTGCAACATCGCGCCAGACAGCTATGTCGCGGAAAAGCACCCGCCGCTGCTTGAGGCGTCGCGTCGGGCGGTGGTCATCGACGCCTTGTCGGACATCGACTACACACACGTGAGCCACACGAATACCGAGACCGTGCTCAAAGAGCTTCAACCTACGCACTTCATCAAAGGGAATGACTGGTCCGGACGATTGCCATCCGCCCAGCAACAGATCTGTGTTGAACTCGGTACAGAGATGGTGTTTCTCGACACCATGCGTGACTCGTCGTCGAAGCTACTGCGTGAGCATGTGGGTTCGCGGTTGAATGGCGACGGGGTGGTGGGAGCCTTCGAACGGCTGGTGCGTCAGCAGCGGCCGGTGGAGTCGAGTCACTACGACTCGGATTACTTTGTCAGCGATTGGCGCGAAGGGGCGAACGAGTACACCATCGAGGCTCGTCGCAAGATCGAGGGGCGTCATCCTGAGGTCATCAAAGAAGTGTTCCAGCCGGCCAGTGTCCTCGACGTGGGGTGCGGGCCGGGCGCGCTCCTCTTTCTACTTCAGGAAAAAGGAATCCTGGCTGACGGGGTCGACTTTAGTCCGAGTTGTCGGACGCTGGCGCCACCGGAGGTCCGGGACCGCATTCGGATCGGGACAACCAGCGATCCCGCGTTGTTTGCCGATGACAGCTACGACTTGGTGATTTGCCGGGAGGTGATCGAGCATCTGACGGTGCTCCAAGTGCGAGAAACGGTTCGGAACCTCTGTCGAGTGAGCTCCCGGTATGTCTATGTCACGACGCGTTTCCACCCACAGCCGGACAGTCTCCTTGATGTCACGACACAGTTTGACGTCGACCCGACTCATATCACGCTGCTCAACAAGGACTTCCTCCGGGTTCTGTTTGTGTTGGAGGGGTTTCAACGACGGGAGGATCTCGAGAGACAGATCGACTGGATGGGAAAGGGGAGGGTGCTTGTATACGAGCGCGCGTAGACTTCTGACTGGCCCGCTTGGGACGAGGGAGAAGAACCATGGCTCGTGAGCTGAAATTGGGACGACACGTGGTCGCCGACGACAGTCCTGCCTATGTCATTGCCGAGGTGGGGCACAACCATCAGGGCAAGCTCGATACCGCAAAGGAGATGTTTCGACAGGCCCACGCATGTGGGGTGAGCGCCGTCAAGCTGCAGAAGCGTGACAATCGGAGCTTGTACACCCAGGCCATGTTCGACAAGTCCTACGACCACGAGAACAGTTTCGGGGCGACCTACGGTGAACATCGTGAAGCGCTCGAGTTTGACCGCGACCAATACGCGGAGCTCGGCCGTTTCGCCGCCGATCTTGGGCTCGATTTTTTTGCGACCGCCTTTGACATCCCGAGCGCAGACCTCTTGGCCGAGCTGGACTTGCCAGCCTACAAAATCGCCTCGGCCGACCTGCGGAATCTGCCATTGATTCGGCACATCGCGGAGTTTGGTAAACCGATGCTCGTCAGCACCGGCGGTGGGGCCATGGAGGATGTCGAGCGGGCCTACGAGACCATCATGCCGATAAATCGGCAGCTCTGTCTTATGCAATGCACGTGTGGTTACCCGGCTGAGTTTGATGAGCTCGACCTGCGAGTGATCGACACGTATCGGCAGCGGTTTCCAGACATTGTCATCGGGTATTCCGGGCACGACAATGGGATCGCGATACCGGTCGTGGCCTATGTGCTCGGCGCGCGCGTCATTGAGAAGCACTTCACCTTGAACCGGGCCATGAAGGGGACCGACCATGTGTTCTCGCTGGAACCGGTTGGCATGCGCAAGATGACCCGTGATCTGGAGCGAGCCCAAAGTAGTCTCGGTGACGGTCAAAAGAAGGTCTACGCCAGCGAAGCCGGACCCGTGCTCAAGATGGGGAAAAAGATCGTGGCGGCGCGAGATCTCCCGACGGGCCATCGAATCACGACCGCCGACCTGGCGATCAAATCACCGGGAGACGGTCTGGCACCGGTGGAGATGTTTCGTGTGGTCGGGGCGGTGACCAAAAGCGCGATCGCGCGGGACGCGGATGTATCGCTCGATTTGCTCGATCTCTCCATCCCTTCCGGGGTTGCGGGGACTCAGTGAAGACACTCGGGCCGTCGGACATGCGTGACGTCCGAGGTTGCTGGAGCGTCCGATCGCGGCGAGTGGGCGAGACCCAGCTTCCGCACACGTCCTGGTCATGACCGACCTTTTTCGTTTGGATGACCACGTGGCGGTGGTCACTGGCGCCGGTGGTCGGCTGGGGCCCGTGTGGGTCCGGTGTTTGCTCGAGGCCGGTGCCCGCGTGATGGCGATTGACCGCGACGGCGCCCCGCTGAGTCCAGCCTTGCAGGTCTTGCTCGAGGCACAGGGCGAACGTGCGACCCCGGTTCGTCTGTTGCTACATCGCGCCGACATCCTCGATCGCCACGCGTTGACCGTGGCACGGGAGGCCTGCGAGGCGTTGTTCGGAGTCGCCTCGGTGCTGGTCAATAATGCCGGCATCGACCAACCCCCGTCGGTCCCCGGTGGAGGATCCCACCGTATGGAAGACGTTCCCCTCGACATCTGTCGGGCCATTCTTGAGGTCAACACACTCGGGACCTTTCAGGTGAGTCAGGTCTTTGGCGCCGCTATGGTGGGGGCCCGGAGAGGGTCCATTATCAACATCGGGTCGCTCTACGCGAGCGTGTCACCGGATACCCGGATGTATGAGCACTTGAACCTTGAGCCGCCGTTTCTCAAGCCCCCGGCCTATGGAGCGTCCAAGGCCGCGGTGGTCAATCTCACCCGCTATTTCGCCACTGTCTGGGGCCCGTCCGGGGTACGGGTGAATACGCTGTCACCCGGCGGTGTGGAAGGAGGACAGGACGCGGAGTTTCAGCGAAAGTTTACAGATCGTGTCCCCTTGAGACGGATGGCGGTCGAAGGTGATTTGGTAGGTCCCTTACGGTTTCTCGCGTCGGATGCCTCGGCGTATGTCACCGGAACCGAGATCCGGGTGGACGGCGGATTCACCGCCTGGTAGCGCCTTGAGGGACTAGACATCTCCTGTGGGCGAAAGCTGCATACTTGAGGCAACGTTCGGCGAGTCGATTGCTCGGTGTCTAGCCCCCACGTCGTGGGGCCATTGAACGATGCCTGCTAGCGCTGCGGAGCCCTCGCCCAATCCCATGCCCCTGGCGGTTTGAACCGGAGCGTTGCTGGAAGCTGCCGCGGACGAGTGACAATATGTCGAACACGTCTCGATTGCCTGAGTTCATTCCGAATTGGATCGATGGCGAAGAGCGGTCGGCCAAAGACGACCGCCAATTCGCCAATCTGAATCCTGCCACGGGCGCTCAGATCTGCCTGGTGGCTCGATCTGCAGCCACCGATACGGCCGCGGCGGTCGCGGCCGCGAAGCGGGCGCAGACCGCCTGGGCGGACTTGACGCCGGTTCGGCGGGGCGATCTGCTCCGCGAGGCGGCGCTGTTGATGCGGGAGCGTTGCAACGAGATCGCCGAGATCGTGGCGCTCGAGACCGGGAAGTCGAAGAAGGACGCCCTCGGTGAGACCGGTGCCGCCGTTGAGATGGGGCTGTTTGTCGCTGGTGAAGGCCGTCGCTTCTATGGCAAGACCACCACGAGCGCGGTGCCCCACAAGACGGCCTTCGTGGTTCGCCAACCGATCGGGGTGGCCGGGCTGATCATCGCGGCCAATACGCCAGTGGCCAATGTCGCTTGGAAGGCGTATCCAGCCCTGCTCTGTGGAAACACGGCGGTGATGAAGGCATCAGAGGATACTCCGGCGACCGCCTGGGCCGTGGCTCGACTGTTCGCCGAGGTGGGTATTCCCGCCGGGGTGTTTAACGTCGTGCAGGGACTCGGACCGGAGGCCGGCGCGCCGTTGGTTGAACACCCCGACGTGGACCTGGTGAGCTTCACCGGGTCTTGCTCGGTCGGGAGACAGATCCAGTCGACCGCCGGAGCTCGACTGGCCAAAGTCTGTATGGAGCTGGGCGGCAAGAATCCGCTTGTCGTGTGTGACGACGCAGACTTGAACCGGGCGGTCGAGACCGCGGGGCTCTCCGCGTTCAGTAACGCCGGACAGCGATGTGCGTCAGGTAGTCGTCTTATCGTGTTCGATACGATCTACGATCGGTTCAGGGAGCGCTTACTGGACTATACGCGTGGTCTTTCCGTCGGGTCGTCCGACGACGACGATCTCGGCCCGGTCATCAATCAGCGCCAGCTCGACAATATGGTGGCCTCGGTGGCTAGGGCGAAGGCGGCCGGCGCCACCGTTCTCAACGGTGGCGACCGAATGAGTGATGACCGCCATCGGGATGGTTTTTATATGCAGCCGACCTTGATCGAGGGGGTCGCGGGAGACGCCGAAATCTCGCAGGCCGAGCTGTTTGGTCCGATTGCGTGTCTCTATCGGGTTGATGACTTTGGCGCGGCCGTGCGTCTCGCGAATCTCTCGCCGTTTGGCCTTACCGCGGCGATTCACACCTCGAACGTCGATCGGGCGATGACGTTTCTCGGGCGTATTCGGTCCGGTGTGGCCTCGATCAACGGAGCCACATATGGAAGCGAACCCCATATGCCGTTTGGCGGATTGCGTCAATCGGGAACCGGCTGGCGAGAAGCGGGGACCGAGGCCCTCGACGTGTACTCGGATTGGAAGACTGTCTATATCAACCATGACCCCAACGCGGTGTAAGGGCAGGTCCCGGCTAGAGGTCCGTCGCCTTGGAGCTCGGAGACGGCTCAGTGAGTGAATCACCGTCTGTTGTCGCGCTGATCCCGGCACGTAGCGGGTCGACCCGTGTGCCAGACAAGAACATTCGAGGCTTGGGTGGGCATCCGCTCCTCGCCTATTCAATCGCGTCCGCCCTCGAGGCCAGAGTGTTTGGACAGGTCGTGGTGTCGACCAACGACGAGACGACCGCCAACGTGGCCCGACACTATGGCGCGGACGTTCCGTTTCTTCGGCCGACCGACATGGCCGGTGCCCGCTCACCAGATATCGAGTGGGTCGAGCATGCGCTGCACGAGCTGGCGGGTGGCGGTCGGCATTTCGACTGTTTTGCCATTCTTCGGCCGACAAGTCCGTTTCGCACCGCGGATACGATTCGGCGAGGCTGGACGGCATTTTGTGCTAGCTCTGGGGTCGACTCGCTCAGGGCGGTGGAGCGTTGCCGGCAGCACCCGGGGAAGATGTGGGTGATTCGCGGCGAGCGGCTCCTTCCCTTGCTTCCTCTTGGTCCCGCGGAGCAGCCATGGCACAGTAGTCAGATGCCGTCACTCCCCGAGGTGTGGGTCCAAAATGCGAGCCTCGAGATTGCCTGGACCCGGGTCGCGCTTGAAGGACACACCATCGCTGGCCATACGCTGATCCCGTTCCGGACTGATGAACGTGAAGGCTTTGACATTAACGATCACTGGGATTGGCAATTGGCGGAGGCCATGGTCCAGCAGGGACGTTGGGCGTTGCCACCGGTGACGCGGCCACCTCATCCCGCCGTGGTCCCTGCGACTGAGACGCTGCCGGGTTCCTAGCCGTCCGTGGGGAGAGTCCCGCTGTAAATGACCGGCGCAGAATCCGGCCTGTCCGTGTTGTTCGGCGGTCAAGTACTAGCGGTATTTCCCTCTTCACACCTCGCGCGTCCGGTCCGGCGCCGGTCTCGGTGCGACGCGCGATTCTCACCACGGGCTGCTCGACCGTCCAGTCGCGCGCCCTTTCCTCATCAGCCGGGTCCTGCTCGTCTTCAAAACCGCATCCAGCGTCCAGTCGCCGGGGTCGCCAAACGTCGGTCTGGTCCGGGCGCGCTCGGCCAGCCTTCCCAAAATGTGTCACGACCAATCGAGGACGGCCACTGAGGGCGCCGTTGGGGTATTGGTTGACGTCACGTCCGAATCCGTACACCTCTCGGCGACTCGAGACAGTGAGACGGTGCAGACCGGGGCCGTCACCATCAGGTGGGGCTCCACATCAATTTGGAAAGCCATCATGACAGTTAGCTCAGGACACCACGAGAAACGGGTGCGACAGGATGGGTGAGTCGCAGTTAGACCAAGTCGAGTCGGACGAGCTGTTCTATATTCCGCTCGAGGGGTTCAAGACGCTCCGGGAAGCCGGTCTCGAACCGGTGCCCTTGGCGGAGACCTTTGCCGCCTATGTCCGGGTGAACGTGCTCTACAGCATCGCGCGGGCCTGGTCCGGACACCCAGGCACCTGTTTCAGCTCGGTCGACATCATGACGTGGCTGTTCCTGACGAGGATCCAAGGGCTGGCGGCTGACTCGCCGGATGGCTCCGACATCTTTCTTTCATCAAAAGGGCACGATGCGCCAGCGCTGTATACCATACTGACCGGGCTCGGGCTACTGGACTTCGAGCAGTTGCATCACCTGCGACGACTGGGTGGTCTGGCCGGGCACCCGCATGTGGAGACACCCTATATTCAGGCCAACACGGGCTCGCTCGGTATGGGGATCTCCAAGGCGAAAGGAATGGCCCTCGCCAATCGGCTCCATAATGCGCCAAAACGTATCTATGTTTTGACGGGGGACGGCGAGCTCCAGGAGGGCCAAATCTGGGAGTCGTTGGCGTCGGCCGCCGAACTGGGCCTGGATGAGATTACGGTCATCGTCGATCACAACAAGATCCAGTCGGATACCTGGGTGGAAGACGTCAGCCCTCTTGGAGATCTCGAGGCAAAGTTCCGCAGTTTCGGGTGGCAGGTTGAGCGGTGTGATGGGCATGACTTCGTGGCGCTCGACACGGCCCTGGCGAGTCTCGAGACCGCCACCGGGCGGCCCCGAATCCTCGTGGCCGACACGGTCAAGGGCAAGGGCGTCTCGTTTATGGAGGGCCCGGTCGCGCTGGCTGAGAACCCGCTGTATCTCTTTCACAGTGGGGCGCCCAATGAAGAGGCCTACGCCAAAGCATCGGCCGAGCTGCTCGGTGCGGCGCGAGCCACGAGCCGACGCGCGGGCTTGAATACGCCGCCGATCGATACCGGGCGGCGACCGCCCCGGAAACCTGCGCTCGTGGTCGACCGTCTTGTGGACGCCTATTCACGGGCATTGGTGACCGAGGCGGAACATCACCCAGAACTCGTGGTATTGGACGCCGATCTGGTCAAGGACTGTGGGCTTCTCGAATTCCGGGAGCGGTTCCCTGGCCGTTTTATCGAGTGCGGGATTGCCGAGCAGGACATGGTGTCACAGGCGGGTGGCTTGGCCCGTCGAGGGGCCATTCCGGTCGCGCACTCGTTCGCCTGTTTCTTGTCGACGCGTCCGAACGAGCAGATTTACAACAACGCGAGTGAGGCCACTAAGGTGATCTACGTGGGTTCGCTCGCCGGCCTCCTACCTGGTGGACCTGGCCATTCTCACCAGTCGGTTCGCGACATCTCCGCGCTGTCGGCCATTCCCAATCTCGTGCTCATCGAGCCCTGCGCCGAGATCGAGGTCGCGGCTGCGCTGACGTTCTGTCTTGATGGCACCGACGAGAGTAGCTATCTGCGGCTGGTATCGTTGGGATGGCCCTTGCCGTTCCAGCTACCTTCCGACCATTCCCTACAACTTGGGATCGGGACCGTGGTGAGACCTGGCCATGAGGTCGTGCTCATCGGGGCTGGGCCGTGGTTGCTTGCCAACGCCTTTCATGCGGCGGAGACGTTGCAGCGTGATCACAATGTGGCGGTCAAGGTGATAGACCTGCCCTGGCTCAATCGTCTCGACGGAGATTGGCTCGTCGACACGATTCGGGGGGCCCGCCACGTGGTCACGCTTGATAACCACTATGTCGATGGCGGCCAAGGGCAGATGATCGCCAGCTGCGTCGCTGAGCATGCCGTCTCCATTCCTGTGACCCGTATCGGTGTCACCGAGCTACCCGTCTGTGGCACGAATGAGGAAGTGTTGGCTCATCACGCGCTGGATGTGCCCGGTTTGGTCGCTTCGATCACCGCGGCCTTGGCCCGGGTCGGGAAGTCGTCGGCCAACGCATGACCCGTCTCCGCGTGCTCAACATGATCGCCGCGTCAGGGGCCGGCGGGGCTGAGCAGGCGTTCGCGTCGTTGCTTCAGCGATTGGACAGGTCGCGGTTCGAGATCGTGGTGGCGTGTCACGGTCAAGGGGCCATGATCGGGCGTTTCCGGCGGTATGCCACCCACGTCGAATCACTCGATCTCCTGAGTCTTCGTCGCCCCAGTACCATCCTGCGGCTGGTGCGGTTGATGCGTCGCTACCGCGTCGATCTGGTCCACACCCATCTGTGGACCGCAGACGTGTTGGGCGGCGTAGCCGCGCGACTGGCGCGAATCCCACGCGTTGTGAGCAGTGTCCATGGGGCGTATTTCCTGCCGATCGGGGTGACCGGGGTCAGACGCGCGCGTCGTCTAGTGTTTTCGCGGATCTACCGGTCCATCTATCGCGGATGTGATCGTGTCATTGCGGTGTCTCGCTACGTCGCCGATGACCTGGCGACTCGCCCCGGGGTCCGCGTGTCGCAGGACCGTATTCGCGTGATCGAAAATGGGGTCGATATCGACGACCCAGACCGGGTGATCCCCACAGAAATGGGGTCGTCAGACCGATGGGGGAGTGGTTCGCCTCGGATCGCGGTCGTGGCCAATTTTTTTCCGATCAAAGGGCACCGGTTCTTGATACGGGCGATACCGTCCGTGCTCGCCGTGTTTCCGGATGCCCGGTTTGTGCTGGCCGGTGACGGCGAGAGTCGGCCCGCGGTGACGGCGCTTGCCGAGCGGCTCGGCGTCCGACAGAGAGTGTCCTTCACCGGCGAAATCAAGGATTCACTCGATCTCATGCGGGCCAGCGACCTCGTGGTGCTTCCGTCGGTTTCCGAAGGGCTCCCGGTCACACTGGTGGAGGCGATGGCGATCGGCCGGCCGGTGGTGACGACACGGGCTGGAGGCATCCCGGAAGTGGTTGAAGACGATGTGTCGGCGCGCATCGTGCCGCCGCGGGATCCCGATGCGCTGGGACGAGCCATGGTCGAGTTGTTAACTCAACCGGAACTTGCCCAGACCTTGTGCACACAGGCAAAACGGGTGGCCCACGGTCGGTTTTCAGCCGACCGGATGGTGCGGCGAATCGAAGAAGTGTATCTGGACCTCCATCGGGGTATCAGCTAGGGCTCCGGGATCACCGCTACCGTTCTCATGGTCCACGGTCAGTCCATCGTGTGTTTGTCATCGATCGACTGGGATTTCTTGTGGCAGACACACCAGCAGGTCATGGCCGCCTTCGCCGCCCATGACAACCGGGTCCTCTTCGTGGAGTCGACCGGGGTTCGGACTCCGAATCTGCGCGACCTTCCCCGGCTGTGGCGGAGAGCGCGGGGTGGCGGCCGAGGGCACGGGTCGAGACGCCCCCCGACGAACGTCGACGTCTTTTCACCGGTCGTCCCGCCGTTTCCGTACTCCAGCGCGGTCCAGGCCGTCAGCTTACCGATCCTACGGCGGGCGATCCGTCGACGCCTCAGGGAGTGGAATGTGGAGCGTCCGATCGTGTGGAGCTTTCTCCCCACCCCGCTGAGCCAGTCGCTCGTCCGAGCTCTGACCCCGGCAGTGTCCATCTACCACTGTGTCGATGATCTGGCGGCGAGCTCCGTTTCGGCGGCGCGTCTTCGAGACAGCGAAGCCCACAGCTTCGAGGAGGCTGACCTCGTGTTTGTGACCTCACGGGCGTTATGGGAGCGGGCGAGTCGATGGAACCCCGAAACCCACCTCTTGCCGTCGGGGGTGGACTTTCCCCGCTTCGCGGGTCCGGGTGAGACCGACTGTGACGTGCCGGATGATCTTCGCGAATTACCACATCCCCGAGTCGGGTATCTTGGCGGTCTGCACCAGTGGCTCGACCAGACGCTCTTGGTCTCGTTGGCCGAGCGGCGTCCCGATTGGAGTATCGTTCTCGTTGGCCCCGTTCAAACCAATGTCTCACGGCTCACACGGGTGCCCAACGTGCATGTTCTTGGAACACGAGACCCAGACCAGGCGCCTCGGTATCTCCGGGGATTCGATGTCGGGCTTGTCCCCTATCGGGTGACCGAGTACACCGGGAGCGTGTATCCGGCGAAGCTCAACGAGTATCTCGCCGTGGGACTCGCGGTGGTCTCGACGCCCCTGACGGAGATCATACGGTTCAATTACGACCATGGTGACGTGGTTGCTGTGGCTTCCGACGCCGGTGGTTTCGAGCGGGCCATCGAAGAGGTGGTCGCGGCCCATGGTCCGGAGGCGTCCCGTCGTCGTGTGGCGGTGGCCAAGACAAACAGCTGGGAGTCGCGGATCGACGTGATGTCCTCGTTGATCGAGGACCTTTTACGTGAGCGCGGGTTCGTCACCAGTAACCAAGATTAACGAAACCGGGTGAGGTAAATCAGTGTGTGGGATTGCGGGCAAGGTCGTCCACGGACGTGGCGCTCAGGTCGACGTGTCACTGGTTCGCCGGATGACCGCGTCGCTGAGTCACCGGGGGCCCGACGATCAAGGAGTGTGGGTCGAGGGTGGAGTCGGGCTCGGGAGTCGTCGCTTGGCGGTCATCGACCTCTCCCCCCGTGCGAAGCAACCGATGGCCAACGAGGATGGCGCCATCCGGGTCGTGTTCAATGGGGAGATCTACAACTTCCTTGAACTACGTCACGAGCTGGAGCACCGCGGGCATCGGTTCCGCTCGTCGAGCGATACCGAGACGATCGTGCACCTCTACGAAGACGAGGGCGTCGAGTGTGTCCGGCGACTCGACGGGATGTTCGCCTTTGCGTTGTGGGACGCTCGGACGGCGACGTTGCTCCTCGCACGCGACCGGCTCGGACAAAAGCCTCTGTTTTATCGACACCACGGCGATACGCTCTGGTTCGGGTCCGAGCCGAAGGCGATTTTTCAAGACGAGTCTATCCACCCCGAGCCAGATCTTGAGGCGATTCATCACTACCTGACCTACGGCTACGTCCCGTCTCCCTGGAGCGCGTTCAAAGGCGTCCGCAAACTCGAGCCGGCCCACTATCTGACGGTCCGACGGGGCAAGACCCGGGTTGACCGCTACTGGACACTCCCCTACGAGCCAAAACGTGGTGCGTCTGAGGACGCGCTGGTCTCGGAGCTCGATGATCTGCTGAGTCGGGCGGTAAGGCGACGTCTGGTGGCGGACGTGCCGCTGGGGGCGCTGCTGAGTGGCGGACTCGATTCCAGTGCTGTTGTTGCGTTGATGCGGCGGGCGACGTCCGGGCCGATCAAGACATTTTCGATCGGGTTTGAACAACCCGAGTATGACGAGCGGGTCTATGCCCGTTCGGTGGCGACCGCCCTGGGGACCGACCACCACGAACTCGTGGTTCGCCCCGACGCCGCCACACTCTTGCCGAAGCTGGCGTATCACTACAACGAGCCGTTCGCCGACTCGTCGGCCATTCCCACTTGGTGTCTCAGTCGGCTCGCCCGCCGTTCGGTGACCGTCGCCTTGAGTGGCGATGGCGGGGATGAATCGTTTCTCGGATACGACCGCTACGCCGCCGTGAGGTTGGCGAGCCGTCTCGATAGTCTGCCCAGACCGATGCGGGTCACCGCGGCGGCCCTCGCTCGATGGCTTCCAGATGCTTCGGCCAAGTCTCGGGTGACCCGTCTTCGGCGTTTCGCACGCGGGCTGGATCTGAGCCCGAGTCGTCGCTACGGCCGATGGCTGAGCATCGCCCTCGACGAGCACAAGCGGGCGCTATACGCGCCTGATTTTGCGAGACGCTGGCTGCCCATTGATTCTCTCGGGTTGCTCGAGAATCGGGCGGCGGAGTCGGATGCGTGCTCCGACGTCGAACGCATGGCGAGCACGGACATGGGGATGTATCTTCCAGATGATCTCCTGGTGAAGATGGACATCGCGTCCATGGCCCATTCGCTCGAGGTGCGGTCACCCTTGCTGGACCATCACGTGGTCGAGTTCGCGGCTCGGCTGCCAGTTGCACTCAAGCTGCGGCGTGGCACCTCAAAATATCTGTTGCGTCGGGTGGTGGCCAAGACCTTGCCCGCCCCCATTCTCATGCGTCGCAAGATGGGGTTTGGTGTTCCGCTCGACTATTGGCTGCGTCACGAGCTACGAGACATGTCCCGCGACCTGCTACTGGACAACACGGCGATGCAGCGGGGCTACTTCGATCCAGCTGGTGTCCAGCACCTCCTCGACGCGCACATGGAGGGGCGAGGGCAGCACCACGCACGTATCTGGGGATTGTTGGCGCTCGAACAGTGGCACCGGACATTCATTGACCGTCGAACCGAACCGGTCACGGTTCCAGAATCACCGTCGTTGGCATGACACACGCTCGGGTCGGCTCCGGCCCAATAAGAGTTCTCCGGGTCATTGCGCGGCTCAATGTCGGGGGGCCGGCCCGCCACGTGGCATTGGTGACCGCCGGCCTCGACCCCACGCGGTTCTCGTCGTGGCTGGTGACCGGGAGCGAGAACCCGGGGGAGGGTTCACTCGAGCCCTACGTGCACGCCCATGGTGTCGAGCCGTTGTCGGTTCCGGAGATGGTCGGTCAAGCGACCATCTCGCCGCGGGACGCGATCGCGTTGGTCAAGCTTATCCGTGTCACGCGACAGATTCGACCACATATCGTCCACACTCACACAGCTAAGGCCGGGTTTCTCGGTCGGGTCGCGGCCAGGATGTCGAGGGTGCCGATTGTCGTACACACCTACCACGGGCATGTCTTGAGCGGATACTACGGTCCGGGACGGGTGTTCGCGTTGCGTCAGATGGAGCGCGGGCTGGCGTGTCTGACGGACCGACTGATCGCCGTGAGCGAGAGGGTGCGAGAGGATTTGGTCAGCCTGAGAATTGCGCCCAGACGCCGTTTCGCGGTCGTCCCGTTGGGACTCGAGCTGGACCAGCTGGCGGCGGCCACCAACCATCGTGGGGTCTTGCGTGGCGAATTGGGCCTGTCGCGCGAGACCAAGCTGGTGGGGATCGTGGGGCGGTTGTTTCCAATCAAGAATCACGGGCTACTCCTCGACGCTATGGCTCGCCTCGCGACGGCACGAGAGGGGATTCGGCTGGTAGTGGTTGGTGACGGCATCCTCAGGGCCACGCTCGAAGAGCGAGCGCGTCGACCGGACCTGTCAGGCAAGGTGTTCTTCACGGGGTGGCGGTTTGATCTGCCAGAAATCTATGCAGACCTCGATGTCTTGGCAGTGTCCTCGCGGAATGAGGGAACCCCGGTCTCGGCGATCGAAGCGATGGCAGCTGGCTGTCCGGTCGTGGCCACCCGCGTTGGCGGCTTGCCCGATGTGATTGCCGATGGCCGAACGGGCACCCTCGTGCCACCGGACGACGCGCCCGCCCTTGCGGCGGCGATCGGACGAGTACTGGACGACTGGGTGCGCACGGATCGTCTACGCCGGGAGGCGCAGGCCGATGTTCGGCGCCGCTACTCCGTCTCTCGTCTGGTCGCTGACCTGCAAAGGCTGTATGTGGAGCTGCTGACCGCCAAACGCGTGCTGACCGTCTGATGGAGGTGTCGACGTGGCTTTAGCGTGGAGATGGATCATGACGGGTGGTCGGTGGGTGCAACGGGTTGTGCTCCGAGTGCTGGGGATGGCGTCCCGCGCGGAGGTCGCGGCGACACGCGCCCGAGTCGACACCGTACGACAACAACTGCGGGCAATCGAGGGTGAGATTCGAGCGACGCGTGGCCAACTCGACAAGATGGCTAAAGCGATCCGCGAGACGCAGATGCACGTGGGGAGTCGCAACCGTGGTCTCGAGGGCACGCTCTCCCATGTGGACCGAAACGTCAACGCGTTGATACGCCGGCAGTATCTCGACCAGCAATCCCTTCCGTTTCCACATGACATCCTCTCTCAGCGCTTCCACCTGTGGTCCCAGAATGAGGAGGATGGGATCACGCTGGCCCTCTTCAAGACCGTGGGTACGGTGCATCATCGGTTTGTCGAGCTCGGCGCGGGCGTCAATGGTGGTAACTCGGGGTTCCTGGCCGATGTGTGTGGATGGTCCGGGCTCATGGTGGACGCCGCCGAGGCCCGGGTGGCGAAGCTGGCGGTTCGGTTCGGTCGTTTCGGGGTCAAGACGGTCGCCGAGTGGGTGACACGTGAGACCGTGAACACTCTGCTCACGAGTCACGCTGTGCCAGAGGAGGTCGATCTCGTCAGCATCGACATCGATGGCAATGACTACTGGGTCTGGCAAGCCCTTCGGGCCACGTCCCCGCGTGTCGTAATCGTCGAGTTCAACCCGTTCTTCGGACGAAGCCGGTCGGTAGTCGTGCGCTATGACCCGCGGTTTGACCGGCGTCGCTTCAAGTCGGTGACCCCGTTCTTCTATGGAGCATCGCTCGGGGCGTTGGCTCGGTTGGGGACGGAGCTGGGGTATCGCCTGGTGCTGGTGGAGCCTCGGGGAATAAACGCGTATTTTCTGAGAAATGACGTGGAGCCCTCGAGACCGGCGTGGACCCCGGAGGTGCTGCACCCAAAGCCGGTGGCTGAACCAGCACATTTGTTCGAGTTGATCGAACGCGAACAGTTGCCGCTTATCGACCTCGAGCGCGATACTGCAGTGTGACCAATAAGACGGTTGAGAACGACGACTCCGTGTCCTGTCATGTGATCTATGACGGGGCGTGCGGATTGTGTGCGCGCGCGGTAACGGTGCTTCGTTTGCTGGACACGCGACGCGTCCTGGTTGCTCACGACGCGCGGGACCGAGTGTCTGTTGTGCATCGGTTCCCGGTGCTGGAGGAGGGGGATCTCGACGACGCGATGTTCGTGGTCAGTCCTGACGGGCGGGTGCACCGAGGGTTCTTCGCGTTTCGTCGTTTGCTGTGGACCAGTCCGTGGCTCTGGTTACTGCTCCCAGTGCTCTATCTTCCCGGGGCCGGGGTCGTTGGGGTTCGTGTTTATGCGTGGATTGCCCGGGACCGGTAGCGATGGGGCTGCGATTCCACCACATGCGTCACTCACGCGCCGCGGACGCCGAGGCGGTGACGCCCGCCCGCTGTCGTGTGTCCTTCGATCTTGCCCCCTGACATGCCACGTAAAGTCTGGTTCGGTCTGTTCCAGACGCTGGTCACCGTCACGCTGCTCTGGGCTATTGCTCAGCAGATGGATTGGGCGGCGATGGGGAGGATCGTTTCTGCAATCTCTCCCAGCTTTTATCTGTATAGCCTGGCCATCCTCGCCAGTGGCCAAGCCTGTTACGCGTGTCGGTGGTATGTCGTACTGAGAGGGCTTGGCATCGCAATTCCCCTCCGGCGGGTGGTTCGCTACCACCTGATCGGGATGTTGTTTACATCGGTGTTGCCAACGGCGATGGGTGGCGACGGCGCGCGATTATTCTATGTGGGTCGCGAGCAGGGATACGCGGACGCCGGTGCCTCGGTGGTGGTTGACCGGTTACTTGGGCTGCTGTCATTTGTCGTCGTGGCGACCGCCCTTTCCTGGTGGCTCCAAGGGGGCGACTGGGACCGCCGGGACATCCGGTCGACATTGGCGTTGCTCTGCGCCGGCGGAGCCTTCGGGCTCGCGTGCGTGCTGGTGATGCCCCTTGACCGATGGCTCGATGGTGTCTGGTCGCCGACCGGTCGAATCGGGCAGGCGATCGATGTCGCCCTGCAAGTGGTCACTCGAACACGACAGGTGGTTCGGTCTCCCCTGGTGCTGGGGGGCGCTCTTGGTCTTACGCTGTTGAATCTGGTGCTTGTTGCGGCCATCTATCAGATGTTCCTGGTGGCCGCTGATGGGGTGGCGCCCACGGTGGGCGAACTCGTGCTCGTCTTGACCCTGGTGTCGGTGTTCGTCAACATCCCGGTGTCACTCAACGGGATCGGGCTGCGAGAGCAGCTTCATATCTGGCTTCTCGGGAGCGTCGGGGTCTCGACCGAAGCCGCGGTCGGCGTGTCGGTGGTGATGCTCCTGCAGCTCATGGCGTTCAGCCTCATCGGTCTTGCGGTCTGGGTGAGCACTGGTCGCCGCGGTAATCACCCCGCCGAGATCGGGGGCGCACTGACCGCCGCCGATGGCGTCGAGCCTGCTGTCCGAACCCCAAACCCGCTTCAGCGTTGATGTACGCTAATGACAAGACGACTCGCCCGTGCGGTCACGACGGGCGGGCGGTGATCACTTGGCCCAACCGTGTAAATTGCGTGACCATTCCGACGTGCGAATCTCCTGACATGCGCAAGATGACGTGTGAACCGACGTGGACTCCCCTGGGCCGGGGGCCGCTTCTCTGCGAGTGCCGGTCGCGGCCGGATGGTCTGACGGGCGGGACAACGAGTTGATAACGCGGGTCATTGTTGCTGACTTGCTTGCCTTCTCGGCCGCGTTTCTGGCTTCGGCGATTTTCACGCCGGCCGCACGGGAGCTTGCCTTCAAGGTTGGTCTGATCGACCACCCCGGTCCACGCAAGGTACATGCCACTCCGATGCCCGTGCTCGGGGGGCTCGCCGTGTATCTGGCCATGGTCTTTGCCATCACGGTCTTTGTGACCGACGGGGAGTGGTCACAGCTGCTCGGAATCTTTGTTGCCTCGACTCTCGCGCTCGTCGTAGGGATGCTTGACGACCGGGGCATGCTTCATCACCAGATCAAGTTGATGCTGGCCATGCCGTTTGCGGCGCTCATCTTGATTGCGACCGAGATGCACAGCACCATTTTTTTTTCTTGGTATGTCGTTCCGGTCATCGGCATACCGGGAGCGTGGCTGGACTACGGGCTGTCGTTTGTCTGGTTTGTCGGGATTATCGCCGCCTTTAGCATCCTGGACCACATGGATGGTCTTTGCGCGGGAGTCGCGGCGATCGCCGCCGCGTTCTTCTTCTCCTTTGCCGCCGTTGAGGGACAGCTGCTGGTGGGCACCATCGCGGCGGCCATTTTGGGCGCCTCGCTTGGATTCCTCCGGTGGAATGCTCGGCCCGCGCGGATCTTTCTCGGCGATGGGGGCGCGATGTTGCTCGGGTTGGTCACGGCCACGCTCGGTATCAAGCTCCGATTTCCCGCGCTCGCTCCGACGATAAGTTGGATGGTGCCGGTGCTAGTGCTGTCCGTCCCCATCTTTGACACGACCCTCGTCACGGTGTCCCGTCTTCGTCGGGGGCTGACCCCGTTTGCCTCGCCGGGCAAGGACCATGCGGCCCATCGGTTGGTTGCCCTCGGGTTGACCCATCGCCAGGCGGTCAGTGTCTTGTACGGGGTCTCGGTCTTGGGTGGAATGCTGGCATGGTGTGTGGCCTGGTTCGGTAAGGCGGTGGCCGGGCCGGTCGCCGTCGTGGCGGTGATGGGAGCGGTGGCGGCGATCGTCTGGCTCGAGTGTGCTCCCTACGAACGACAGGAAAGCGTGGCTGCCGACGCATGACCGGCGTGAGGCCGTTCCCCGTGCCATCGTCTGGGCCCTCGGGCGAATCAATGCCGGTCACCGTTGTGGGTGGCTCAGCGACAGGTCTGTTTACCGCTTCGTGTCTTGCCCGGGCCGGACGGTCCGTACGGGTGCTTGAGGGTGCAGAACGGTTTGATCCAATTGCACGCACCTTGATCGTCACCCGGCGGATGCGCGACCTGCTTGGCACGCCGGGGGAGCGGTCGATCGTCAACGTCATCAACCGGTTCGAGTTGGTGGCCAACGGGCGGGTGGTGACCGTCCCGTTGGCCGAGCCGGATTTGGTGATCGAGCGGTCTGAACTGCTCCGCGGGCTTGCTGATCAGGCCGTGACGGCCGGCGTCGACCTCCAGATGGGTCGTCGAGTGCGGACGCTTCGCGTCAACGGGTCTGGGGTCACTCTCGAAGTCGGCAACAACGGGAACACCGATGAGCTGGAAGCGACAACCGTGGTTGGGGCCGATGGGACGTTTAGTCGGGTGGCCCGCGCCGCAGGGTGGCCCCCGTTGCCCACGGTGCCTTTGATTCAGGCCATCGTGCGTCTGCCATCCGATCTCGCTCCGGATACGGCCCGGGTCTGGTTTCACCCCGATGACACGCCGTATTTTTACTGGCTGATCCCGGAGTCGACAACCCAGGGGGCGCTTGGGCTCATCGGCGAAGATGGACCGCTCACCCGGCGGTGTCTCGACCGGTTTCTCGAGAGTCACGACTTGGAGCCACGCGAGTTTCAGGCGGCGCGGATTCCGTGCTATTCGGGGTGGGTGCCTCCGCGCCGACGTCTCGGGGGTGCTGATGTCTATCTGGTTGGTGACGCCGCCGCCCATGTCAAGGTAACCACCGTCGGTGGAATCGTGACGGGATTCCGCGGTGCCGTCGGGGTTGCTGAGGCGATCCTAGACGGACGAACCCGTCGTTTGCGTCATTTGCGTCGAGAGCTTAACTCGCATCATCTGCTTCGACGTGCCCTGGGGCGCTTCACCCAGACGGACTATGAGCGTCTCCTGGATATGATGACCCCCGGTGTTCGCACGATTCTCAGTGCGTATACACGCGACGAAGCCGGACGAATGCTGCTGCGTTTGTGTCTCGCCCAACCTCGGTTGGTGCTGCTCGCGCTCCGCGCACTCGTGTCGTCTCGCTGACGACCACGCCCGTTCTGAACCGTCGCCCAGCACGAGGGAATACCCACCCCGACCCCAACGGCGTCAGCGTCTAGCAGCTCGTGGTAAATCCCCGCTGGCACCGAGAGCGACGCTGAGCCCCGCTAGCCAGGTGCGACGAGGGGGAAAATTGGGCGTTTTTCGGCCGTCCAGGTGGAATTCAGCGTCGCTCGAATGCAGCGGGGCTTTTACCGAGAACTGCTAGAGAACATGACTTGGTGTGCAGGATGGCCCACCACCGTCACGCTGGCGACCGCGTGTGAGCGTGGAAGCAAGGTCACGGTCGTGCTGTCGGTGGTGGGGGCGGCCTGGCTCATGGTGCGGTCGGTGTTCGACTGGCCGGCCTTGCCGTGGGTGAGTCTTGCCGCCTTCGGTGGGGCGTGGGTCGCCGCCCGCTGGGTGCGCGAAGGAGCGGTCCGACCGTGGTTGCTGCTGGTCTACATTGCTCCGGGACTTCTCACACTCGGGCTCGGTGATTTTCGACAATGGGATCAGATACCGTGGATCGCCGGGCTGGTAGGGGTGATGGTTGCGACGTCGGACCCGACCCGGTGGCATCTGCCACGCCGCTGGCGGGCCCCGTTGGCAGCGTGGGGACTGGTACTAGCCGTCTCCTGGCCTCTGATCTGGCTCCGCGAATACGACTTCGCGCCGTCCGTGGTGTGGCTGTCGAGTGCTGTCAACAACCGCGTGGGGATACCACCGGACATCGCGAATCTCTGGATCTTGGGTGTCGTGCTCACCCATGGGGTGGGTTTGCTGTGGCTCGACTGGTTATGCGCGACATTTCAACGTGGTGTGGACAGCGGCTTCCACCGAAATGTCGCGGTGCCGTTGAGCATCGGGTGTGTCCTCACCGTCGCCGTTGCCGTGTATCAGGCGCTTTTCGACCGAGGCTTTGCCAATGCCGGACACTGGGCCGAGATGGGACGGGCTTCGGGGCTCTTGATGGATGCGAACCCATTTGGGATGGCTGCGGCGATATGGGGACCGATAGGCGCGGCGCTCGTGCTGAGGAGGGCCGGTTCCCCCGATCGCCGGCCGGACGTTACGTTGGGACTGATCGCGCTCGTCGTCTCGGCCTCTTGGTATGGGTTGTGGGTATCGGGCTCCCGTTCGGCCCTCGTGGCGGGGATGGTCGCCGGCGTGTTCGTGGTGCGCTGGGTGTTTTTCCCGGTGGTGAAGACACGTCCACGATACGGGGTGGCGCTCCTGGCCATAATTCTCCTCGGGGCGACTTTCGGCGCGGGGTCTTCGACCACGGGACCCTGGCGGCGGTTGTCGCCGATGTTGCCATCGGCGAACCTCGAATCGGTCCAGTCGTTTGTCCGAGAGGTCTGGAACCGAAACGGCTACGGGGCGGCTGCGACCCGCATGGTGGCCGAGCATCCGCTCGTGGGGGTCGGCGTCGGCGCGTTCCACGTCGTTGGTCCAGATGTGGCATACGAGCTGGGCTATGGGCACATTGAGCCTGACAACGCACAAAACTGGCCCCGGCACCAGTTGGCCGAGTTCGGTTTGGTCGGCAGTATCGGGTGGATCGTGTGGGGATTCTCGTTTCTGGCCCTCCTTGTCCGTGGGCAACCACTCGCGGGTCGGGCGATTCCCGCCGGTCTCCTCCGGGGGGCCGTGGTGGCGCTGGGTGTCGCCTCGCAGATCGGGATGCCAACCCAAAGCATCGCGTTGGCTCTGACGTTCTGGACGGTTGTCTTCTGGTACTCCCAGCTGATGGAACCATCTCACGGTCGCGCGTTTTGGGAGCGTGGCGGCGATGTGACCATCTGGGTCGTCGTGTGGATTCTGGCGTTGACCCACCTCGGGGGGCAGGCGTATCTCGCGAGGGATGACCTCCGTGTGCCAACCCGGGCCCAGCGATCGGGGTGGGCGTATACCTATGGGTTCCATGCCCCAGAACCAGACGAGACGGGAGGGGAATTCCGCTGGGCTGGCCGGCGGGGTGTGGCCGTCGTCCCGGTCGGGGGCGAGCGGGTGGAGCTGTCCGCCTGGATTCATCATCCGGATGTGGAAGACACGCCTGTTGACCTCAGGGTGTGGTTTGACGGTGAGCTCGTCATCGATGAAGTGCGTGGAAATGGTGACGCCGTGCAGACGGTGGTGGCGCCGGCGTTCGGGCAGGAGTTCATGGCGATCGAGACACGGGTCGGTCGTACATGGAGCCCGGCAGACTATGGTGAGGAAGACACCCGCGAGCTCGGGCCAGGTGTTCGCTGGCGTGTCGTTGACCGGTAGGAATAGGGGGCCGTCCGCATGAGCCTCCGTGGGCGTGGTTCTGGAGCTGGGTGCGTTTGTCATCCGTCCGGCGGTGAAGGATCTCAAGCGTTCACACGCGTTCTATGAGACGTTCGGCTTCGCGAAGTTCGGTGGCGACGCGGCGCAGAGCTGGCTCATTTTCAAGAAGGGGGAGCACGTCATCGGACTGTTCTCGGGGATGTTTGACAGAAACATCCTCACGTTCAATCCCGGGTGGGACGCCAACCCCGATGCGTTAACGTCGTTTACGGATGTGCGCGAACTCCAGAGACAGCTTAAGGCGGAGGGGTCGAGCTTCAGACCGAAGCCAACGAGAACACGACCGGTCCGGCCAGCTTCGTGACCGTGGATCCGGACGGCAACCCGATCCTCGTGGACCAACACGTCTCGTCGCGCGTAGTTGGGCTCCCCGAAGAAGGAGGACATCATGGGCCGCGAGGAGCAGCCGACCGGCAATCTAGAGGAACACGAAGGGATCGACACGATGGATGATTTGCAAGAACGTGTCCGTCGCCTCGAGGGCTCGCTCAAGATCGGTGTCGCAGTAGCCGCCGGCGCTGGGATGCAGCGCGACGTTTGCGACGGGCGGCTAGAGCTTGTGGGCGATCACCGTGTAGTCGAGAAATGTGAAGAGTAGGGCATTGAGCTTCTCGACGTTGACGTTGAACGTCTCGGTCAGCTGCCCGAACTCATGGGATGCCGGCGCAGGGATGTCCACCGGCAGGAGCTTGGCTTCCGGGTCGGCCGGTGAGCTGTATTGAAGCTCGACACGTTGGAAACCACTAGCCTCCACAAGATAGTGCAACGTCTCGGGGGGGATCGGGCGCTCGTGAGTGAGGTCACGGAGATATGGGCCAAAAAACGCCGACCATGAATCGACATTGAGGGTTTCCAGGATGATCGGCGCTCCCGGTCGCAGCTTGTGAAATGCAAGCTCGAGAAACTGCAGCAGATAGTCGGATCGAAAGTGCTCGACGACCTGGGTCGCGATGAGTCCCCCTAAGGTGGCATCGGCGAGCGCGTCGAGATAGGACACCGCATCGGCGTGCTTTACGTCGAGTCCGCGCCCGACGCAGACGGCGACCATCTCCGGATTGGTATCGAGGCCACGGGCCGAGATACCCTGCTCATGTAACATCGAGAGGAACTCACCCCGTCCGCACCCGACATCCAAGACGTCTGACACCCCTTCGAAGCGACCACAGTAGCCGGCCAGCCGTCGCCGGATCTCGCCTTCTGAGCCATGAAAAGCCTCTTTGAATCCGACGTATTTGAAGGCGTCGATACCGGAGGGGTCGACGGTGACTGGGGTGCGTGGGGGCCCTGCGGGGGCGGGCGCTCCGGTAGGCAAAGGCGGCGTCGCGACCTGCTCGAGCTGGCGTTTCATCGCCAGCTGACGTTGCTGCATAAGGCCGATGGTTCGTTCCACCGCTCTCACCGGGTTCTCGTTGATGCGACGAATGAGACCCGTTGCGTGTCGATCTTTCGTGTCCACATAGGGTGTGACCTGCTGGGCCCACGCGGCCACCCAGAACTCGAACGTATGGCGGGCCTCGAGGTCTTCCTTGAGTCGGGTCAGCAAGGCCTCGATCGCGTGTCCGGTTCGCGTCAGCGCCGCGTCGTGCTCGACCAGGTTGTGTAGAACCTTGCCATCGATCTCGTGTTGGCGCGTGAGTATTGGACCAAGCACGGGCCGTATGAGCCGTTGGATCCATCCACGCCACCCGGTGGAGTATGTCGGCTGAGGCGGGTGGTCGAGGAGCGATTTGAGATCGTCGAGCCGCGAGGTGTCGATGGACGGGGGAGGGTTGGGTAGCTCGGGAATCTCTCTGAGTGAGCGATTCAGGGCGGTCAGCGCGTCATTGTAGCGGTGGTCGGCCTCCTCTCGCTCCTGACGCAGCCGCTCCAGATCGTCGGTGGAAAGCGTTCGATCGGTCATCGAGGGAGACTAGAAGCCGGTGGGAAACCGCGTCGCACCGTGAGTGGCGCTGAACCTGGCCGGCAAGGCGAGACGAGGAGCAAATTGGGCATTTTCGATCGAGAAGCAACGACGTCTAGATGAGATTCAGTGCCGCTCGAATGCAGCGGGGCTTTTCCCGCCGGCTGCTAGTCTGTCATGACACCCTCAAGGGGACTGCTAGCGGTGGCGTAACGTTTTCGATCGATACGACCGGCCAGGAACGCTTCACGCCCGGCCAGAACCGCGTGCTTCATCGCCATCGCCATGACCACCGGGTCCTGGGCGCCGGCGATGGCGGTGTTCATCAGGACTCCGTCAGCGCCGAGCTCCATCGCCACGGTTGCGTCCGAGGCCGTCCCGACGCCGGCATCCACAATGACCGGGACACCCGCAAACTCTTTGATGATCCGAATGTTGTTACGATTCTGGATGCCGAGCCCAGAGCCGATCGGGGCGCCAAGTGGCATCACCGCTGCGGCCCCTGCGTCTTCGAGTTTGCGACACACCACCGGGTCGTCGTTGGTGTAGGGCAGCACGATGAAGCCTTCCTTCACCAGGACACGTGTCGCCTCCAGCAGTCCCTCGTTGTCCGGGAACAACGTGCGCTCGTCGCCGATCACCTCGAGCTTGACCCATTCTGACAATCCCACCTCGCGCGCCAGTCGTGCAGTGCGAATGGCATCGTCAGCCGTGTAGCAGCCCGCCGTATTCGGGAGTAGCGCGAACCGATTGGTGTCGATGAAATCCAAGAGCGACTCCTGGCTTCGGTCCGTCACGTTGACCCGGCGTACTGCCACCGTGACGAGTTCGGCGCCCGACGTTTCATGCGCCTGCTGCATGACGTCGTGGGACGCGTACTTGCCGGTGCCGATGATGAGTCGTGAGGAGAAGGTCTTTCCCGCGATAACGAGTGCGTCACTGTCCATGAGTTGCTTTGTCACAGGGCGGTTGTCAGCGGTAGGGTTCTAGTAGCAGTGATTCGCGAACAAGTCCCAGACGGAACATCCCCCTTGGCGGTGTGGCTCCTCGATCAAATACTGCCGGTATCTTCCCTCGTTGCGCCGTGCATTGGCCGAGCCCGGCTGTGCGCCAGGCTCTCGGCGCCACGCGGGGTTTCACCATGGGCTGCGAGTCAGATCGGGCGCCGCGCCATGGACTTATTCCTCATATTACTTTTCCAGGACACTAGCCACCGCCAACGAAATTGACGATCTCGATCACATCGCCTGGCTGAATCGTAACCGAGGCGTACGCCGGGCGCTTCAAGATCGAACGATTGTGTTCCACGGCCACGCGCCGCGGGTCGATCTCGAGTTTCTCGAGCAAGCAACGGACCGACAACGGTTCATCGAGTTCGTAGGGGTCGCCGTTCAACGTAATCCGCACGGTTCGATGCCTCGACCACCGATGAGATCCTGGCGTTGAAGGAACTGGAGCGCGAAAGGGGGCCCGCGGCTCGTATGCTATTCGCTCGGTCCAACGTGCCGCGAGCCTACCGCCGGCGAACCCCAAAGTCAAGTGTAACCAATTGGATTGGCAGGGGTTATGACCGTTTTCGGGAACGTGGACGTCGGTAAATTGACTTCTCCCGCGCGGCTCCTATACGATGGCCGCAGCCCCGGCGTCTGAGACTGGGGGCGGCCGTCGCTCCAGTTGACGGCGCTTTTTTTTTGCGGGGCTTGAGAAAAAATTCACAAGCTCGGGAGGCTTTCGATGGGACGCCATACCATTCGCAAGGGGCTACGCCTACCGGCTCATGGTGAGCCGGAACAGAGCATCAGCGTAGCGCGCATGACTCGTCGGGTGGCGTTGCTCGCCGACGACTACATGGGGCTTCGACCTACGTTTCGCGTAGTCGAGGGTGACGACGTGAGCCGGGGACAGGTGCTCTTCCAGGACAAGAAGCGCCCTGGCGTGCGGTTCACGTCACCGGCGGCCGGGACGGTTGAAGCGATTCACCGGGGGGACCGCCGAAGTTTTCGGTCGATTGTGATCGCCCTGAGTCGGGATGAGCAGGAGGGCCGTGGGGGGGCTGCGGTTCGGTTCTCCGCATTCTCCGGGCGCCATCCGAGGGAACTATCGGACGAGGCCGTGCGCGAGCTGTTGGTCGAATCGGGACTCTGGACCGCGATT
>JAYZGM010000261.1:0-5497 GCA_036336225.1 Acidobacteriota bacterium
CCGACTACCACCCTTCCCTCGTCTCAAACCAGAGCGTTTCGACCTGGTGTTTCTCGACCCACCGCCGTTGGCCAAGAGCCGCTTCGGCGTGGTCGACCTAGTCCACGACTACCAGAGTCTCCTAAGGCCAGCGCTTGCCGCCGTCGGTGACGGCGGAGTGCTCTACTGTACAAACAACGTAGCGCGAGTTGACGAACCTGACTGGCACGACCTGCTGCACCGATGCGCCAACAAGCACGGCAGACCGATCCGCGCCCTCGACGTCGTTCGACCTGATGAAGACTTCCCAAGCGCCGATGACCGGCCTCCGTTGAAGGTGGCCCGCCTGCAACTCTAGAGCCAGCCTACTGCGTTCGGTGAGGATGTATCGAGATGTAAGCTCAAGCGCGAGGACGACGATGGAGAGCAAAAGACTCCGGAAAGTGCACCGTTGCTTCTGCCGTGTGCCTGCTAGTCGCGCCCACGGCGCCCCGATGAACCGAACTCCTCATCCTTGAGGCGGAACCCCTCGGCCAACTCAGGGTCGTCCTCGACGCCGAGCATCCGGCGAGCGATGTACTCGCCAAGCACCGGGCCGAATTTGAAACCCTCCGAGGACCCGCCACCCAACAACCACACGTTGTTGAAATCCGGGTGGTGATCGACGATGAAGTTGCGATCGACACTGCTCTCGTAGTGACATGCACGCGTTTCATTGATCGGAGCTCCCACCAAGTCGGGAAAGTGCCGTTCGAGGATCTGACGAGGCCGCTCGTGTGACTCTGCTGGGATCCAACGATCGCTGGTGTCGGGATCGTCGCCCACCCGGCCGCCTGTGCGCACTCGGAACCCGCGGTGATCGGGGGGCAAAGCCGGCCAACCGGTACACCCAGGAACGCCGTAACTGGGCATGTTGGGGAACGCGAAACGCGTGTCACCCGGCGGAACCGCAAAGTAGAACACGTGCCCAATGGAGATTCGGATGCGGTTCCCCATCAGTCTGGGAAACACCTTCGGAAACCAGGGACCGCAGGCAAAGACCATCGTCTCAGCTGAGATCGCCTCGCCGCCCTCGACCGCCACCGTCTCCAGTCTCGCCCCGTTGCGCGCACCGATCGCCGCCCGACCGATCCGAATCGTCCCGCCCTCTTCTTCGAACACCCGCGCCACCGACTCGATGGCGCGCCGCGCACGCACCACCCCGGCGGCTGGTTCATACAACGCCACGCCGAGATTCTCGAAACGAACCCAGGGCCAGCGGTAGGCCACTTCGTCCGCTGTCAGCGGTTCGTAGGTCGTTCCGAGGGCATCCCAGTGTGCCCGCGTGTTCTCGATGTACTCGCTGGTTTCTTCACGCAGAATCAAGTCGCCCGTGTTGAAGAACAAGCGCGGCAGCAGACGGTCGCGACCCATCTCGTCCCACGCGGTCCACTTCCGGATGGCCTCATTCGCCCAGCGCGTCCAGAGACGACCGTGGGGACGATCACCGTAGGAGGTCCGGACACCGCGTGTCTCCCCCCCAGATGTCTGGCGAGAATTGCCGGCCCCGTATGCATCGACCACGGTGACCCTAGCCCCGAGTCGCTGCAGATTAAGCGCGGTCCACATACCGAACGTGCCGGCACCCACCACCACGATGTCGGGCGACCGACCCGCCTGAACCGCAGCGGCACGAACACGCGCGACCGCGCCCTTCGAACCTGCCCCAAACCCAATCCCGGCCGCCGCGGTAGTCGTAATGAACCGACGTCGATCGATGGTCATCCTCGCATCCCGAAGCACCGGAACCCCGCAGTCGTTCGCCTCGTCAAACGTGATTCATCAGCCGGTCGTGAGGTTCACGAATCTGTTCAAGCTTCGTCAGCACCATGTCGGCGGTCACCGGCGAACGATAGAAATGCCCCTCACCACCCAGCGCGTCGGCAATCGCGCAGAGCACCGCACCGGAACCAGCACCGATGGCCGGCTCACCAATACCTTTGGCGCCCAGTGGATTGAACGGATCAGGTTCGTCAGCGGTGACCCACCCCATCGGGCGCTCGTGAGGTACATCCAAGATGCCCGGCGGGCGGTTGTTGTAAAACCGCTTGGCGACCGACAAACCCCAACGACGGTCGAAGACCCATTTCTGGCTCAACGCGATACCGAATCCCTGGATGCCGCCGGAGTGGATCTGAGAACCGAGCAGTCGGGGATGCACGACCGTCCCGCAATCTGCGCTTCCGAGGTAGTCGACCATTCGGATCGCTCCGGTCTCGACGTCAACCTCGACCTCTGCAAATCCCACGACGAAGGACATCACCCGTCCGCCCGTGGCAAACGTGTCCTTGGCGACCCCCATCACCCCTCGGCCAGCCAACGCGTTGGCCGAAGCCACCGTCATGCCGTTGATGTCCTCCGGCAGCTCGTGACCGTCGAACCGGCCACCGAGCACAACCGCCCGCTCGGCGGCCCGCGCAAAGCTCATCCCCTGCGAGCGATTGCCCCGTCTGAACACCCGTTCGTCGCTGACGTCATAGTCATCCGCCGAACCACCCAGGTCGTGGGCCGCGATCTCCTGCAACTTGCGTTTGGCGTCGAGCCCCGCCGCCCAGTGCGCCCGCGTGTGGGCGTGGGTCGTCTGGCTGCCAACCGACATCGCGCTCCAGGGCAGATTCCGGTCGGTCGCCCCCCAGACCAGCTCCACCTTGTCCCAGGGCATGTCGAGCGCCTCGGCGGCTGCGCGCGCGGTGTCCGAGAACGATTCGGTCCCGAGGTTGCCCACTCCGGTCTGGATCTGGAGACGGCCGTCGGGTCGAAGCACCATCAGCCCGTCCATGCCTGAACTCCCCGCCGAGAAGGTGCTCAGCGCGACCCCGATTCCGGTCGCCTTGCTGCCGTTCCGCTGACCGCTCCGTCGCATCCGTTCCGACCAGTTGAACGCTTCCATCCCCTTATCGAGCGCTTCAAGGACAAACGCACTGGAGACGTTGCCCTGCCGGCCATCGCGCGCCGGTGCACCGAACGTCGCCTGTCCCTCTGGCGCGTTAACACGAATGATCTCGGTGCGGTCGATCCCTAGCCGTCGCGCCGCCTGGTCCATGAGCGGCGCTAGCATGCTGATCGCCTGCTCCCCGCCGGGGGCCCGTTGCGCGGTACGCGGCGGGGTGTTGGTATAGACGGGAATCCCCCTGACACGGATGCTCTCGGGCTGGTAGGCGAGCGAGGCGATGTTGGCGAGCGACATGTGGTCGCCACTCCGTCCATATGGCCCGCCGTCGCCGATCGTGAACAGATCCATCGCCAGAATACGTCCATCGCGCCGGAAACCGATCTTGGCGCGGGCCTGCACGGCCGGGCGCGCGCGACCGATGAAGTTCTCCTCTCTCCGGCTGATCCGCATCATGACTGGCTTGCCGATCTTCTTCGACATCACGATCGGGAACCGCATGCTGACCGACCCAGCGCCTTTACTTCCGAAACCACCGCCGCAAAACTCGGACACCAGCACCACGTTCGCGGGCTCGACCTCGGCCCAGCGCGCCACCGCACCCACGGTGCGCGCCGTGCTCTGGGTCGATCCGTAGACGTAGACCTTGCCGTTCTCCCAGTAAGCCATACAGCTGCGGGTTTCGAGCGGCTGGTGTCCCAGCGACTGGTGGTAGAGCGATTCGTCGACTACCAGATCAGCGGCTGCCAGCCCGGCCTCGACGTCACCCACCGACCACTCGGCGGCGTACTCGCCAGTCATCGGCAACCGACCCTCGGCCAGTTCCTCAAATTCAGCCTCGGTCCATTTGATGGTGGCGAGTTCGCGGCCTCGCATCGTGTTCCCCTCCAGCCGCGCATTCGGTCCGTCAGGTCGCAGGCTGTCGAGCGGGTCGACGCAGAACGGTAACGGCTCGTACTCGATCTCAACCAGTTCGATCGCATCCGACGCCGTCTGCTCGTCGACAGCGGCAATCGCCAGGATCGGCTCGCCCTCGTAAAGCGGTTCGTTAGTCAGCCCGGCCTCGCCCGGCGCCTCCACCTCCGGAAGATCGTCGGCGGTCAGGATGCCCTCGACTCCCGGCATCGCCAGCGCAGCGCTGGCATCAACGTTGAGAACCCGTGCGTGCGGCATCGGACTCAGCAGCAACTTCATAAAGACCATGCCCTCGGCCCGAAAATCCTCCGCGTATTTCGCGCCGCCGGTGACCTTGGCCCTAAGATCCGTCGTGGTGTAGTTTTTTCCGATCAGTTTGTAATCAGCCATAGGTGAACCCTCCCCCGATGACACTTCTCACACCGGACACGTACGCCCCCCGGTCCCATCCACTCGTCCCGCGATTGTGATCCACCGTAAGTGGAACCGCGCTCCAGTTCGAGAAACCGGAAATCTGTCAGATTCTAGTGCTCTGAGATGGTCTTCGCAACCGATGCCGACTCTACTGTCAGTGCCTCTGGTATCACCCCGAAGCGTTTCGGTTTCGTCCCCCAGACGCCGGAGACTGTAGAATGCTCGCGTCGCAGTTTTGCCCGGCACCTTGATCGCACGGGTCGAAACAGTGGCGCTAGTGTGGCGGGTCGCTGAACCCGGCCGTTGAGTGGCGCCTCGGCGCTGTACTCGGGTCGACCTTCCCCTCTGGGCGGTCTAACCCTGAGCCTGACTTATAGCTGTAGTCAGTAGTGCGGGCGGGCCCCGTTGGCCTTTGCGAACGAACTCGGAAGGAGCTTCGTGCGATGACCCGGTCCGTTACGACCACCGGACTCATAGTGATTCTAGGATTGATGAGCGCGGTGCACGCTCAGCGCTGGCGCGCTACTGACGATATCCCGCGCTACGAGGAGTATCTAAAGGAGGCCCTGCCGGGTGCCGAGACGTTCCAATTCGTCGACCGCGGCACCCCACACTACCGAGGCTATCGGACAGATGCGAACGGTCGGGAAGAACTCGTCGGCCTCGGATTCTTCACGGTCGATTTTGCACGGGGGGTTCGAGGCTACAAGGGAGAGATCTGGATGCTCGTCGGCATGGCCCCCACCGGCACCTTACTCGACGTCAGCATGGTGTATCACAACGAACCGTTCGGCTATTTCTCGATCGACAAACCCGAATTTATCGGTCAGTTCCGTGGCAAGAGCGTGTTAGCCCCAATGACCGTCGGCGACGATATCGACGCCATCTCCCGAGCCACGATTACCAACAACTCGGCCGTTCGCTCAATCCGCGAGAGCGCCCGTCGCATGGCACGCGAGTTCCTGGCCGAGGGCGGCAACGAACAGTAACCCCCTCATTTCGACCCGATCCGGAAGCGCACAGACAACCGGAGACACCCAGAAGAAACGGACCCGGCACGGCCACACCGTTCAATTAGAGCGGCCTATCGGGGTTGATTATCGAACGCCACATGTGGGCAACCGGACTGTTATCGAACCCAAGTCCCTCGCGCGGCTGCTTAAACTGTCGACCGATGATGTCCGTATATTCCTCGATCTCCACCTCACGCATCGTTTCGTCGAAGGCATATTGGTCATTGACCGTGACGAGGCGCGCTTC
>JAYZGM010000262.1:0-6037 GCA_036336225.1 Acidobacteriota bacterium
GGCCAATCCTAAGGCCGACTACGAGGGCGTCAAGAGCCACACGTCGAGCTATCTCGAAGTTGGCGTCGCAGTCGTTGAGGCGATCATTCTCTTGGTGTTTGCCATTCCGGCCTGGACAACACGGGTGAACGCCTTTCCACCCGAGGAGGGTGCAACCGTTGTCCATGTCATAGCGAAACAGTTCGAGTGGCACTCAGTCTACCCTGGACCAGACGGTCGTTTCGGCCGACGTGATGCCAGTCTGATTACGAATACCAATGGTATCGGTCTGGACCGCGAGGACCCGGCCGGTGCCGACGACGTGGCGACGATCAACCAGCTGAATCTTCCAGTTGATCAGCCAGTGATCGCGTATCTCTCCAGTCTTGACGTCATCCATAGCTTCGCAATCTCTGACATGCGAGTGAAGCAGGACGCCATTCCAGGAATGGAGATCCCTGTCTGGTGGGTACCGACGATCGCCGGCAACTACGAAATCAACTGCTCACAGCTCTGTGGGCTCGGTCACTACCGGATGCGCGGCTTTGTGACCATCATGGAACAGGATGAGTTTGACGCCTTTCTCGCCGAAGAAGGTGCGCGGTTGACTGCTGCGGATTAGCGCGGACTCGTCCTCTGAAACAAGAAGCCCCCTTCGACGACAGGGGGCTTTTTGTTTGTACGGTCGTTCAATCGCGGCTGGATGGGTCCTACTGCGCTCGGCTCAGCTCGTCCGCAATTATTTCCTCGAAGACCTCGTAGGGTGCCGCCCCCATGACCGCCCGACCGTTGATGAACACGGTCGGTGTTGATTGCACTCCCACCGCCTGACCACGCCGCAGGTCGGCATTTACGACCGCCGCATACCGGCCGCTGTCGAGACAGGCATCAAAGTCCATCTGATCGAGCCCCAACTCACCGGCGTGTCTTTTGAGATCGTCCACCTGGAGCTCGCCCTGTTTCGCAAACATCGTATCGTGGAACTCCCAGAACTTACCTTGTTCGTTGGCGCAGTTGCCTGCTTCCGCTGCCTTGAATGCCTGCGCGTGGTTTGGCAAGGGATAGTCCTTGAACACCAACCGAATGTCGTCGCCAAACGCCTCCTGGAGTCGCTCCAGGGTGCTGGTCAACCGCTGACAGAACGGGCACTGAAAGTCCGAGAACTCAACAATTTCGACCACGGCAGTCTTGGAGCCAAACACCGGGTCATCGGCGTCGACCTCGATCGGGGTCCGGGGCGGCTCGAGATCGATGTGGACGTCGTCAGCCGAGTCCCGGAGCTCTGCCATATAGGCGTGGAGTGCCTGCATCGGGCGCTGTTCGTCGAGAAACGCACGGATCTGGGGCTCCATCTCTTCCTGAGTCCGGCCGGGGAAGGCGTTCCGATTCTGGTCAAAGACCCGTGAGATCTCTCCTTCGGTCACAGGCAGCGTCCGGGAGGGGAGCTCTTCGGCCAGAAGCCCATCGCGAGAGGTGCCCCGGGCCACCGCCGTCTGCTCGATGAGAATCTCGCCAATGACGATATCGAGCGTCCGTTTTCGCGTCTCGTAGAGCTCCTGGAGCATACGCATTCGAGAGGCTGCGTCGTTACTCCGCCAGGCCTCATCGAGGTCGGCCATAGTGACGGCCCGGTCGCCAACGCGACCCACGACTTCACTCTCTGACTGGGCAAGCGTCGGCGCACCACACGCGACGGTGACCGTAAGCGCGGCGCACAGAACGCCGATCCGCTGAAGCATCGAGCACACCTTTCTCAGTTCCGGTTTCATGGCAAGAGAATCACTCTATCATGTGACCCTAGCGTCCTGTTCCGAGGTTCGCAGCATAAGTCGCGCGGGCGCGGCGGGCGGCAGACCCAGTCCAGTGAGCATCTCCCACGCATGACAACGTCTCACGTCCGTACTCGTCTGCCGCGACCACACCCACCCGAACCAGGTGACGTCGCCACCATGTCCGCCGACGATGCGGCCTTTCTCGAGGACGCCGCGCACTACCCGGGGGGCTTCTCCGCCGGTGTCGTCTGTCCTCGGAGCGAGATTGAGCTGGCCTCGATACTTCACGCGGCAGATACCGTGTTGGCCGTCGGCGCTCAGTCGTCGCTCACCGGGGGCGCGACCCCGATGGGTGAGCTCGTGCTGAGCCTGTCAAAGCTCTCAGAAATTGGGCCCATCGGCGAGCGCCGGATCACGGCCCAGCCAGGCGTGACCCTGACCGCGTTGCGCGAGCGGTTGGCCGCCGCAGGTAAGACCTATCCGCCCGTACCCACCTTCGAGGGAGCGACGGTCGGTGGCATCGTATCCACCAACGCGGCTGGGGCCAGCACCTTCAAGTATGGCGTGACCCGAGACTGGGTTCGAGCGCTCACGGTCATGCTCACCTGTGGTGAGCTCCTCGATCTCGAGCGCGGGGAAACCCGGGCGACAGACGTCTGTTTTCAGATTGAAACGTCGTCGCGGACGATTAATGTGTCGATACCGACCTATCACATGCCGGACGTCGCTAAGCATTCGGCCGGCTACCACGCAACACCGGATATGGACCTGATCGACTTGTTCATCGGATCGGAAGGAACGCTCGGTGTGGTGACATCCGTGACGCTCGAGGTCCTGCCCACCCGTCCTGAAATCTGTCTTGTGCTTGTCGCGTTGCATGACGAGGCACAGGCGATCACGTTGGCCAGTCGTTTCCGGGACGCCTCGATTGCGACCAGACACGCAGCTGACCCACGTGGGCTGGACGTGGTATCGATTGAGCATGTTGACCACCGGTCACTGGAGCTTCTCCGTGAAGACGGCGCGGACCGGCGCGTTGGGGTGTCCGTTCCGGACGCGGCCAGAGTTGTCCTCCTCCTGCAGGTCGAGCTTCCCGCCGGGCTGTCGGCGGCGGCGATCCACCACCAGGTAGGCATCGCAGCATCCGCGAAGTCTCAGAATGGCCCCATCGTCCAGCTCTGTCGTGTGCTCGATGAGATGGGCCTACTTGACCAGACCGAGCTGGTGACACCGGACGACGTCTCCCGCACGGCTGCCCTGCTCGCGTTCCGCGAAGCGGTACCGGAGACCGTCAATCGGCGTGTGGCGCTGGCGAAGCACACGATCGACGACTCGATCGAGAAAACCGCGGCGGACATGATCGTGCCGTTCTCAAAACTCCACCAGAGTATCGATCTTTTTCGGACTGCGTTTGAATCACGTGGGCTCGACTACGCCATTTGGGGACACCTGTCCGACGCCAATCTCCATCCCAATGTGATCCCACGGTCGGTGACCGATGTCGGTCGCGGCCGGGAAGCAATCTTGGCTTGCGGCCGAGAGATCATCCGGCTGGGAGGCTGTCCCTTGGCCGAACACGGCGTGGGGCGGAACCCGACAAAACAGCGGCTGCTCAGACTACTGTACGGCGAAACCGGGGTCGACCAAATGCGCCGTGTCAAACAGGCGCTGGACCCCGAATGGAAACTTGGACCCGGCGTCCTCTTTCCACCACTTTCACGGCAGGACGGGTAATAGGTATGCGAGACAACCGCACGTTTTTCGTCCATTGGTTGACTACAGCCGCAGCCTTGGGAATAACGGCGTGGCTTCTTTCGGGCGTGCACGTCGATTCGGTATTCTCGCTCGGGATCGCCGCGCTGGTGCTGGGTCTGGTCAACGCTCTCGTGCGACCACTCCTCCTCCTCTTCACACTTCCGTTCACCGTGCTTACGCTCGGTTTGTTTTATTTCGTCGTCAACGGCGCAGGGTTTGGGCTGGCCGCTGCCCTCGTCCCCGGATTCAGGGTCGCGTCGTTCTTCTCAGCCGTGACCGGCGCGTTTCTCGTCGGTCTGGTGTCGTAGCTTATCGGCATGTTTTCCGGCTCACGTGCCAGGACACACAATCAGATCGTCGTCGAGGTGTATCGAGGACGCGAGGGTCGCTGGGGAAGGTAAGGCCGTGGAGCGGAGCCAGTCGTTCAGCGTTCAGAGCGTGACCTGTCGGAGACGAAGAGCGTTCAAAATCACCGAAAGTGAACTCAGGGTCATCGCGGCGCTCGCCCAGATCGGACTGATCAAAACTCCGAGGAACGGATACAGGACCCCGGCGGCGACCGGGACACTAACGGCGTTGTAGACAAACGCCAGAAAGAGATTCTGCCGGATGTTCCGCATGGTGGCTCGGCTCAGTCGCCTCGCTTGAACGATGGCCCGCAGGTCGCCACGAATCAAGGTCATCCCAGCGCTCTCGATCGCCACGTCTGTCCCGGTGCCCATGGCAATGCCGACGGTAGCCTCCGCCAGCGCCGGCGCATCGTTGATGCCATCACCGGCCATGGCGACTATCTGGCCGGCGGTTTGATGCTCGGCCACGATCCGCTGTTTGTCGGCGGGCATTACCCCGGCGATCACTTCATCGATGCCGAGCCTTGCGGCCACCGCCTCGGCGGTCATCGGATTGTCGCCGGTCACCATGACGACACGCAACCCGTCCGCTCGGAGCGCCTGCAAGGCGGCGGGGGTCGAGGGTTTCACCGGATCCGCGACACTAAGCAGACCTGCGAGTCGACCACCGACGGCCACAAACACCACCGTCTGTCCGTCACGCCGGAGAGCATCGGCATCGGCGCGCAACGCCGTCGTGTCGATACCCTGTTCCTCGAGTAAGGACGCCGTGCCGAGGAGCACCGGCGTCCCCTCAACGACACCAGCGACCCCCTTTCCAACTTCAGCGACGAAATCGGAGACGGTGGGGATCGCGAGTCCGCGACGCTCCGCCTCCCGCACGACGGCAGCCGCCAGCGGGTGTTCGCTTCCCCGCTCGAGCCCGGCTGATACGCGAAGCAGCGCTGTGTCCTCGATGTCGCCAGTGGGAGTAACGGTCGCCACTACAGGCTGTCCTTCGGTCAGAGTGCCCGTTTTGTCTACGAACACCGTATCGACTCGCTCCAGTGCCTCCAGGGCTTCTGCACTCTTGAACAAGACCCCTTCGGCGGCGCCCCGTCCGGTGCCCACCATGACCGCCATCGGGGTGGCAAGCCCGAGGGCGCACGGGCACGCGATGATCAAGACTGCCACCGCACTTACAAGTGCGAGCGCCAGTCTGGGCTCTGGACCCCAGCCTGACCAGGCCAAGAACGCGATGAGCGCCACTATCACCACTGCCGGCACAAAGACTGCGGCCAGCCGGTCGGCCACTCGTTGGATCGGGGCCCGACTGCGCTGGGCCTCACTGACCATCGTTACAATCTTGGCCAGCATCGTCTCGGTTCCAACGCGTTCCGCCCGGATTAGCAAGGTCCCCGTCCCGTTGAGGGTCGCTCCGACCACTTGGGCCCCCGTTGTCTTCTCCACCGGCACCGGCTCGCCAGTCAGCATCGACTCGTCGACGGCGCTGGCCCCGTCCACGACCACCCCGTCCACGGGCACCCGCTCGCCAGGTCGCACACGAAGCACGTCGCCCACCACGACCGCCGGGAGCGGCACGTCTTCTTCCGCCGCGGGACGGTCGGCCACACCGGCGTCTGATCCAACAAGAACACGTCGGGCCATCGTCGGCGTCAACCCCAGCAATGCCCGAAGCGCCGCGCCGGTTCGACCACGCGCCCGCAATTCCAGCACTTGCCCGAGAAGCACGAGCACGATGATGACGACCGCTGTGTCGAAGTACGGCTCAACCCCGCCGTTCATCCGGAAACCAACGGGAAAGAGCTGTGGCGCGAGCGTGGCCACAGTGCTGTAGAGATAGGCGGCCCCGACACCAAGCGCAATCAGGGTGAACATGTTGGGGCTCCGGTTCACAACCGACGCCCAGGCTCGCTCGAAGAACGGCCACCCGGCCCACCACACGACCGGCGTCGCGCAGACGAGCTGCACGAGATTCGATATGCCTCGGTCGATGAACTGGTGCACCTGGTTACCCACCACCATCTCGGTCATGGCCAGCGCGAAAACCGGTGCGCCCATCGCGGCAGCCCGCCAGCACCGCTGCGTCATGTCGTCCAGCTCGGGATTCGCAGGCTCGACGGGCGTCATGACCCGTAACTCGAGGGCCATACCACAGCTGGGACAACTCCCCTCCGCGTC
>JAYZGM010000263.1:0-12283 GCA_036336225.1 Acidobacteriota bacterium
AAGCTCGAAGACGAAGAGTTTCCCGCCGACGCATTTACGACCGCCGGCTATCACACCGCGTGCTACGGCCAAAAGAGCTGGAACGGGGTGGCGATTCTCTCGCGCGCGCCGCTACAGGTCGAGCACCGCGGTCTGCCTGGTCAGGCTCAGTTCGGCTCGCGGCTGATCACCGCGTCGACGCAGGATCTTTCATTCACGACCGTGTATTGTCCAAATGGGAAGACGACCGACCACGACGACTACGGCAAGAAGCTCATGTGGTTCGAGCATCTCGCCACGTGGCTCAGCGAGGAGCAAAACCGCGAACGACCGACCGTGTTGTGTGGCGACTTCAACGTCGTGCCGGCGCCGATCGATAGCTGGAACGAGGCCGCGTTCCACGGTGGGATCTTCCACACGGCGGAGGAGCGTGTGCGGTTTCAACGGTTGCTCGATTGGGGCTTGGTTGATCTCTTTCGGCATCAGCGTCCCGACACGCAGTTGTTCTCTTGGTGGGACTATCGGGCGGGTGCGTTCCACCGAAATCATGGGCTTCGCATCGACTTTCTCCTGGGCACCCAGGGTGTGGTCGAGCGCCTGCAACAGGTCGAGATCGACCGCGAGTACCGAAAAAAGAAGGACGGGCTTATCGCGTCGGACCACGCGCCGGTCATCGCGGAGCTCGGTTAAGACAATGGTCGGGCCGTCGGAGGGGCGCCAGCATACAATACGGTGACGAGCGTAGGGCTGCAGTACGTGCACCGCATTGAAAGAGGAGGGCGCATCATGCGTGTCTTGGGTTTACGCGTTGGGCTGAGTGTATTGACGTTGGTGACGATCGGTCTCGGGGGCGTGGCCGCTCAGACGGAACCGACGCCACGGACACCCTGGGGGGCGCCGGATCTCCAAGGTGTCTGGGATTTCCGGAGTCTCACGCCGATGCAACGGCCTGAGGAGCTGTCCGACAACGAGATCTTCTCGGCGGAGGAAGCGGTGTCGTTCGCGGCCGAGTCGATTCGCCAGCGGAGTCGAGACAACGATACGTCGGACCGAGTTGTGCCCTATAACGACTTCTGGTTTGACGAGGGTACCGTGGTCACGACCGAGCGGACATCACTGATTACCGACCCTCCCGATGGACGCGTACCCCCACTTGCCGAAGAAGGCACCGCACGTCGAGACGCCTTGGCGCTGGTGCGGGAGGGTGTGTCCGCCCACGAGCCCACGCCGGGGGGGTTTGTCGAAGATCTCGGTCCCGGCGGGTTGCAGGTTCGTTGCATCCTCGGTTTTAACTCCGGTCCGCCGATGGCGCCAAGCGCATACAACAACAATGTGCAGCTGTTTCAGACCGAGGACGCGGTGGTGTTACTGGCTGAGATGAACCACAACGTGCGGGTTGTGCCCCTCGACGGCAGCGAGCATCTCGATGCGACCGTTCGACAGTGGACGGGCGATGCGCGTGGGCGTTGGGATGGGGACACACTTGTGGTCGAAACCACGAACTTTCTTCGGGAAACCAACTTCATGCAAGCGTCGACCACGCGGCACCTGACGCTCATCGAGCGATTCACCCGTGTGGGCGATGACACGCTACGCTACGACGTGACCATCGACGACCCGACGGTGTGGACGCGACCCTGGACGTTTTCGGTCCCGATGAACAAGAATCCCGAGCCGATGTACGAGTATGCCTGTCACGAGGGCAACTACGGTCTCTACAACATTCTGGCGGGCGCGGCGTCGGAGAGCACCGAGGGGACGCGATAACGCCCGGCCCGGCGTCGATCCGACAGCCGTCAAACGACAAGAAGGGCAACCACGTTCGGGTCCGGAGCTCGTGAGGGTTCTGACTGAGCATTCAGCCCGGCTTCAGGTTTTGTCGTCCCGGGTCCCCGCAGACTCAACTACGTTGGTGCGATCGGATCGGCCCGACGGCCCACCGGGTTTGTGACGTCACCCATCAACGGGGAGGGTTGGTCGTACTACGACGCGTAGACCAGTGCCCGAGCACGACGGCGGGGCGCCGCGGTGAAGCGAGGCCGTCATAGTAGGGGGATGATCTGGTCGGTTGCTGGAAACAAACCGAAGATGCCCCCGGTGTGGACGAAGACGATCCGATCGCCAAACCGCCGCGGGTCGGCTGCGAGTTCTGTGACGAGCCCGTAGAACGCTTTGCCGGTGTAGACGGGGTCGAGAATCAGCGCGTCTCGACGCGCCAGGTCGCGCCGGAGCGCGAGTTCCTCCGGGCGGGACTTGGCATAGCCGAGACCAACGTAGCCATCAAGAATGTCGATGTCGGAGGACGACACCTCAACCCCCATGTGATATTGCTGTTCGAAGGCGGCGCAGATCTTTCCGATGAGGCTCACGAAGTAACTCTGATCGTTACAGACGTTGACGCCGACGACGCGGACTCGGCGGTCGGTGAGGCCGGCCATTCGCGCCCCGATGATCAAGCCCGCGCCGGTGCCGCCCGATCCGCAGGCATAGATGATCGAGGTCGAAGCCTCGGGGAGGGGAGAGAGATCGGCCGACAGCTCCCGAGCGCACTCGATGTATCCCCAGGTACCCACCGCGTCAGAACCACCCTCGGAGATCACATACGGACGCCGTCCGCGCTGGGTGAGACGGGTCGCCTCCTGCTCGAAGATCTCGGTGCGCCGCGCATACTCTGCTGCAGAGAGCCAGATGATCTCCGCACCGGCGAGTTTGTCCAGCAAGATGTTGCCGCTGGTCACAGGCGGGTTCGCGGGGTCGTCTGTGCGCAAGAGCAGGACCGAATGCAGCCCGACGCTGGTCGCCGCCAGCGCGGTGGTGCGGCAGTGGTTAGATTGCTCGCCCCCACAGGTGATGACCGTGTCAGCGCCGTGACCGATGGCATCCGCGAGCAGGAACTCGAGCTTACGGACCTTATTGCCAGTCAGCTCGGTTCCGGTGAGATCGTCCCGTTTGACCCATAGATCGACACCGAGCATGTCGCTCGTACGGTCGAGACGCTGAAGCGGTGTCGGGAGACGGGCGAGCGGTATGCGGGGAGGACGTCGAGCCTGCTCGGTGTTGAGTGTCATGAGCGTGAGTAGTCGGACGGACCGATATTATTGTCTGAAGACGAGGGGCCAAGCCCGGCCCGCTCACGGCGATCGATGGACAACTACGGCGTCTGGTCCCTGCTTCCACCCGTCGGTGCGCTCGGGTTTGCGCTGTGGAAGAAACAGATTTATCCCGCCCTCCTGCTTGGCGTGTGGTTCGGGTGGTGGATCGCCGACGGCTGGAACCCGATCGCCGCCACCGGGTCCACGGTCTCGGGCATTGTCGACGTCTTCGCCGATGCGGGGAACACGCGGGTCCTCATCTACAGTCTCATGGTGGGCGCGACGCTCACGCTCGTCCGTGCGACCGGGGGAGTGGCCGGTTTCGTCGAATGGCTCGAGCGCCGACAGTGGGTGACCACGCGGCGCCAGGCGCAATTCGTGCCGTTCTTGGTGGGCCTCTTCGTCACGGTGGAGAGCTCCATCACCGCGTTGGTGGCCGGCACGGTCGGACGACCCGTGACCGATCGGTTTCGCGTCAGCCGTGAAAAACTCGCTTATATTTGTGACTCCACGTCGGCGCCGATCTGCATGCTGGTGCCATTCAATGGCTGGGGCGCGGTCGTGGTCGGGCTCCTGGCCGGTCAGGGCATCGAATCACCGGTGGGCGTGCTCCTCCAAAGCGTGCTGGTGAACTTCTATCCCATGATCGCGATTGTAGTGGTCTTTGTCAGCATCGTCAGCCCGTGGGAGATCGGCGCGATGCGGGCGGCGGAGTTGCGGGCCAAGAATACGGGAAAAGTCGTCGGTGCAGAGGCCCGCCCGATGGTGGCCGAAGATGTCACCGCCGTCCCGCTGATCGACGGCGTTGCCCCCCGCGCGATTAACCTGACCGCGCCCGTGGTCACCATGGTACTGAGCATCGTCATCGGGATCTATGGTACTGGGCGCGCGAGCGCCGGTGCGGGGGCGGGGATATGGGACATCATTGAGGCGAGCTCCGGCTCCATCGCGGTCCTGTGGGCCGTCATCATGAGTCTGGTGGTGATCCTCGTGCTGAATCTCGGCCGCGGACTGACGTTACGTGTGTTCATCGACCTCACGTTCCGGGGTATGGGAAGCATGATTCCGGTGGTGAGCTTGCTGCTCTTGGCGTTCGCGCTCGGTGACGTCGTCCGGCTGCTCGGGACCGGCGTGTATGTGGCGGGTCTGCTCACGGGCGTCGTGAGTCTAAAACTCACGGTTGTCGGACTGTTCCTCGTCGCGTGTCTGGTGGCCTTTTCTACCGGGACGTCATGGGGCACGTTTGCGGTCATGGTGCCCATTGCCGTGCCCATGGCGACGGCCATCGATGGGAGCGTCCCACTCTTCCTGGCGGCCGTGTTGGGCGGTGGGGTCTTCGGCGACCATTGCAGCCCGATTTCCGACACCACCATCATCGCCTCGATGGCCGCGGCCTCAGACCACATGGATCACGTCAGGACGCAGATACCATACGCCGTTCTCGGAGCGGGAATGACCATGGTCCTGTATCTACTGGTGACGTGAGGACATGGGGCGCGTATCCGATCCCACTCGAGGGGCCGTCCGGGCTACGCGGTCGGCCTCTCAATCTACAACATCAGCGTTGACACCGCATGAAGGCCCTTCGTATTCTCTTGAGGCCAGCGCACAGGAGGGGTGATCGAGAGCGCGCGGCGCAGAGGCTCTGGGACCGGTTCACGGGCTGGTTGGAAGCGCACGCTTCTGATGCGGAATAGCGTGTGGCGTCAGAGTCGCGCGCCGAGGCGACGACTTGCTGCGGCGCACAGCAGAGACGGCACAACGGGACATCACGATCAGAAAGCGACGGTCATGAATCTGAGCGCACGATCCGCCCGGGCACCACGAACTCTCCCCAACCGTCGGCCCGTGCGCCGCGTCGTGACCGTTGCCGCGTGTGGGGTCGTGGTCATCATGACCATCGTTTCGATATTGAAAGCGGCAGCCGGTATGCCCCCCGTTCCGTTGGCCGCGGTTGAGCCGACCCAGTCAGCGCAGGCGCCCGTGGCCGACGAGGGGGCGTCGCGACTCCTGGCCGATCCCTACTACGCGCCTTTTTTCGAAGCCGCCTCGGTGCAGCCATACAGTCGCGACGTGGCGTATGCTGAGAGCTTTTCGGTGGAGCGGGCGTCACAGTTTCTGGATCGCGTCGCCGTTGGATGGGGTGAGACGTATCGCTGTGTGACCTGCCACACAAATGGCTACTACCTGACCGCGCCGACCGCCATCTTTGGTGACCGGCCGGCTTTCAGTGTGGCGCGTCAGCACGCCGCGGATTTCGTCGAGTCCTGGGATGCCCCTTTACCGCCGGTGCCGGAGCATGACGGCGAAGAGGTTGAAGACATCTATACCTATACGGTCGCCACCGCCGCCTTCCTGGCAATCAACGACGCTCAGGCTCAGAGGGAGCTGTCTCGCGCCACGGTGACCGCTCTGGACCGGGCCTGGGCGATCCAGGACGAGAAGGGGCATTGGCCCGGCTGGATCAAGTGCAACTGGCCCCCGTTTGAGACCGACGATCACTTCGGCGTTACTTTGATGGCGATCGCGGTCGGGATGGCCCCCGACAGGTATGCGCAGCGGGAGCAGGTCCAAGTCGGGATGCAACGTATTCGAAACTATGTGGCAAACAATCCGCCGGAGCAGAGACACCACAAAGCCATGCTCCTGTGGGCTGCCCGTTTCAATGCGGATCTCCTGAGTGAGACCCAACGTCGTGTCTGGACCGAGGAACTCCTCGATCTACAGCGACCCGACGGAGGTTGGGCATCCGGAGACTTGGGAGACTGGAAACAGCGTGAAGGTGGTCCGGTCGACCCGCCGGTCAACGCGGAGAGCGACGGCTACGGCACCGGTTTCGTGATGTACACCTTGCGTCAGGGGGGGGTACCCGCCACTGACGAGCGTCTGCAACGCGGGGTTGACTGGCTCAAGACTCACCAAAGAGCGGCGGGGTATTGGTGGACTCAATCGTTGCGCAACAACCCAACTACCCCGAATTTCCTAACCCACACTGGAACCACGTTCGCCCTCAAGGCGTTAGCGTCCATGGGCGCGTTGTAGTTGGTCGCGCGACGTGCGGGATCACCGACGTCCAGGTCACCCGAGCCGTCAGCCGGCGGCGCGACAACGCGCCCGCCGCCCATGAGTGGGACAGTAGGAGGCATAATCACAAGCACCGTCGTCAGGAGGAACCATGCTTCGACCGCTGCCTATCTCATCCCACCTCTCTGGTGCCATCCTGGCGTCGTTCTGCCTCCAGGGTCCGTTACCCGCCACAGGACAGACAGGCGACGTTGCCATCACGCCAGTCACGGATGCCGAGCTTCAGAACCCGGATCCGGCTGACTGGTTGATGTGGCGGCGCACCCTCGACAGCTGGGGGTACAGTCCACTGGACCAGGTCAATCGCGAGAATGTCGGCCGCGTCAGGATGGTCTGGACGCGAGGCTTGACCGCGGGTTTGCAGCAAGGCACGCCGCTGGTGCGCGACGGCGTTCTGTATATGCCGAACCCCAGAGACGTCGTTCAAGCCCTCGATGCGACGACCGGAGACCTGATTTGGGAGCATCGCCGGGAGCGCCCAGACGACCTGGCCGAGCATCTGAGCCGGTCGCAGATGGACGCGAACCGGAATCTCGCCATCTTCGGCACGACAATTATCGACACCAGCATCGATGGCCACGTGTTCGCACTCGACGTCTCGACCGGGGAGCTCGTCTGGGACACCGAGATCTTGGACCACCGACGAGACCCGGTCACGCAAACCTCCGGACCGATCATCGCCAACGGTAAGGTGATCTCGGGGCGAAGCTGTATGCCGACCGGCGGGCCCGACGCTTGTATTATCGCCGCCCACGACGCGGCTACCGGTGAGGAACTCTGGCGCCGCCGGCTGATTCCGGCGCCGGGGGAGCCCGGCGATGAGACCTGGGGTGGCGTGCCGTTCGAGGAGCGCCGGCATGTCGGCTCCTGGATGGTGCCCAGCTTCGATCCCGCGTCGAACCTGGTGCTGGTCGGGACGTCGGTCACCTCACCGGCGCCGAAGTTCAGGTTGGGCGGGGTCGAGAACAAGCACCTGTATCACAACTCCACCCTCGCGCTGGACGCCGACACCGGCGAGATCGTCTGGTACTACCAGCACCTGAACGACCACTGGGATCTGGACCACCCGTTCGAACGGCTGATCCTCGACACCGTGGTGCGACCGGAGCCGGCAGCGGTGCAGTGGATCAACCCGCGGCTGCGGCCTGGCGAGACCCGCCGGGTGATGACCGGCATCCCGGGCAAGACGGGCATCGTGTATACCCTCGACCTCGCCACCGGTGAGTTCCTGTGGGCCACGCCAACCGTTACCCAGAACGTCATCAGCGACATCGACGGCGCCACCGGGGTCGTCACGGAGAACAGCGAGGTCGTGTTCACCGGTCCGGGGCAGCAGGTTTTGACGTGCCCCCACGCCAGCGGTGGAAAAGATTGGGAGACCGGCGCCTACAGCCCGCAGACCAATGTCATGTTCTTTCCCCTGCGGAACACCTGCTCCCGGATGCGGGCGACCGACGCCGAGACGGGTCCGAACGCGCTCTACGCGATCGACTGGCGTCGTGAGATCGCCCCGGGCACCGACAACGTCGGCACCGTGCGCGCGATCTCGGTGGAGACCGGTGAAACGGTCTGGGTCTACGAGCAGCGCGCCGCCACGATGTCGCTCATGGCCACCGCGGGAGGTCTTGTTTTTGGCGGCGACACCAATGGCCGATTCAGGGCGCTCGACCAGGAGACGGGAGAGGTCCTCTGGGAGATTAATCTGGGTTCCGGGGTGACCGGTTTCCCGGTGGCCTATGCCGTCGACGGTACGCAGTACGTGGCGGTAAGCACTGGTACGAGCATCACGACCGCCGCCTTCGGGATGCTGACCCCGGAGCTCCAACCGAGCGCGGGAAACAACCTCTTCGTGTTCGCGCTGCCCTGATGCGCCGCGCGTCGTCCCCAGGCGCCGGGGATGTCACGATGACACCGGTCGTCCGTCGCGAGAGCATCCCGGGGCGTCTGAAGATCGGAGGCCCGACCGTTCCTACGTCAACAGGGTGGTGTCCTCCATGCCGGGGGCCTGACATCGACGGCCACGCTGCTCACGTTGGCGCGTGGCCTCGGCGCGGCCGCCACCGTATTCAGTCACGTCAACGGCGCGCGGCTCGAGCCGTTGCCCGACGTCGATCGGATCGTGCTCGTGTGGCGGTCGCTGCGTTCACGCGGTCTGCCGTTTGCCGCGAGCGGGCATCAGTTCGTCGGCAAGGCGAAGGCAATGATTTCGTCATTCGTGACCTGCGACCCCGTGAGCCCGCCGCCGGTGCTCACAATGGTGACGAATTGACGTCCATCGGCTCCCAGGTATGTGATGGGCGTCGCTTCAACCGACGACGGCAACCTAATCTCCCAGAGCTGCTCGCCGGTTGCGGTGGCAAAGGCACGGAATCTGAAATCATCGGTGCCGCCGACGAAGGTGAGGCCGCTGGCGGTCAGCACGACTCCGCCCGTGCTGGGGCGGCCAGTGTCCTGCATGCCGGCGGGCAACATGTCGGAGACGCCAAGGGTCTTGCGATAGGCGATGTCGCCCGTATCCATATCGACCGCGACCAGCTCGCCCCATGGCGTCGGCCCGCACGGCAGACGCCGGTCGGGGTCACCGAAGCGACGGAGGCCGGCCAGTGGCCCGGAATTGACCCACGTGCCGTTTGGCCGCTGGACAAGGCGCATCGGCTGGAACAGATTGGTGGTGTTCGAAATGAACAGACGTAGGTCGGGATCGTAGGCGGGTCCCCAGTAGTTGATGCCACCCGCCGGTCCCGGTGGTGAGATGCTGTAGCGGTTGACCGCGATCGGCATGTAGGGTCCGCCCAGCTTCATGTCGTTGTCGTCGACCATGTTCTCGCAGTAGAGCTGATGCTGCGACTCGCCTTGGTAGAGATTGTCGCGGGAGATCGTCATCTGCGCGAGGGGCTCGGGCTTCGTCGGGAACGGTTGAGTCGGCGACGTGTACTCGCCGGCCAGCTCGCTCTCCGGCACTGGGCGCTCCTCTATGGGAATGATCGGCTCGCCGGTGACACGGTTGAGTGTGAACAGCAGTCCGTTCTTGTTGATAATCAGGACCGCGGGAATGGTTTCGCCGCCTCGGCGTAGATCGACGACGAGGGGCGCCGACTGAGCATCGTAGTCCCAGATGTCGTGATGGACGAGCTGGAAGTGCCAAAGATACTCCCCGTTGCTCGCATCGACCGCGACCAGCGAAGAGGAGAACAGATTGTCGCCGGGACGGTCGACGCCGACGCGGTCGTCGTTCGGGGCGCCGATCGGCATATAGAGGATGCCACGTTCTTCATCGACGGACATATAGCCCCAGACGTTGACGCCAGACCGGTTTCTCGCGCTGTCTCCCCCCCACGTGTCATAGCCGAAGTCGTCGGGTCCCGGCACGGTCTGGAATGTCCAGACCAAATCGCCGGTCCGTGCGTCCCAGGCGCGCGTATCACCGGCGGGTCCGGTCCCGTTGGGAAAGCCGCGCCCCTCGCCCGTGCCCGCGCCGGTGATTACGAGATTCTTGTAAATAGTTGGCGACGACAGCAGCGAGTAGCCTGCGTCCATGAAGTCCCGCATGACTTCCGGTGTCTTGAGATTGACGATGCCATTCTCACCAAACCCAGTGTTGAGCGTGCCATCCGACGCCTTGATGGAGTACAGCCCACCGGAACTTGCACCGAAGAACAGCGACGGTGGGATGTTGGCGTCGCCCGGCCAATAGGCAAGGCCGCGTTTCGACGGCACTTCCGCGTCGGGCAGCTGAAAGCGCCATTTCTCGGCGCCGGTGGTGGCATCCAGCGCAATCACGGCGCCATAGGGCGAGCCGAGATACATCGTGGTGCCAATCACGAGCGGAATAGCCTGGTCCTCCCGCAGGCGACCGGTATAGCTGGCCGGCTTGAGATGAATGCTCCAGGCCCGCTCCAGCGTGGCGACGTTCTCGACCGTGATCTGGGTCAGGGGACTGTAACGGTTGGAGCTCGCCGCGTAGTTGGTGCTCCGCCATTCGGTTGTGGTGGACTGATCGTCCTGAGCATCCACCGTGACCCAGCCTGCGGCAAGCGAAAGCACGGTCACGCTCACAGCACGTCTCGAGGATAATCTAACCTTGGCCTTGCTCCTTAATAATTGGGGGGGGGGGGTGCCGCAGCGCCACGTTCCGATCGCACGTGCGGCCCCGCGCCGGATACGCCTTGCCCAGACCGCGTTCGCCCATCGTGTCTCCTTCGACACTCCGGACGCCAAGCCTTTCTAGTCGATCGGCTCAATCCGAAGCAATGCGCCCTCTCCCCCCGCAGGGTCGACACCGAGAAAGCTGCCGGCCGTCAGCACATAGATCAGCCCGTCTGGGCCCTGCTTGACGTCACGGATCCGGCGTCTGAGTCCGGCCAGCAGCCACTCTCGCCGCTGCTCGAGGCCTTGTTGATTGAATTTGATTCGCTCGAGATGTCCGGTGCGTTCGATCCGACCGGTCATGAGCGACCCAACGAACAAATCCCCCTTCCAAGCGGGAAAGCGGTCGCCGGTATAGAACATCAGGCCTGACGGGCCGATCGAGGGAATCCACACGAACTCCGGCTGCACGAGGTCTTCACGCCACGGCTGCTCCGTGACCCGCTGACCGTTGTACTCGCGTGAATAGGACACCTCTGGCCACCCATAGTTCCGACCCGGGTGAATGATATTGACCTCATCGCCCCCTTGCGGGGCATGCTCACTAGCCCAGAGTTCTCCAGTGTCCGGATGCACAGCGACACCCATCTGATTGCGATGCCCCAGTGAGAACACCTCAGGCTGGGCCCCCGTCTGTCCTGCGAAGGGATTGTCGCCCGGTGCGGTTCCGTCATCTCGGAGCCGGAGCATCTTGCCCACGTGGCTCGCCGCGTCCTGAGCGGCAGCCCGACGTCCACCGAAAGCACCGCCCAGTGACATATAGAGCGAGCCATCTGGTGCGAACACCAGGCGTGACGCCCCTCCCGACGCGCCATCACCATTACTAACAAATAGATCACGCACCTCCGACAGGGCCGCACCATCGAGACGGCCACGCGCTAGCGCTACCGTCGAACCGGCGTCGGTCGGTTTCGAGTAGGTAAGATAGACGAAACGATTCTCGGAGAAGTCTGGATGCACGGCAACGTCCATCAACCCAGCCAGTGCCTGCCCCGTGTACACCTCGGGGATGCCAGCCAGCGGCGTCGACTGCAGCACGCCATCCCTGAGCACCCGCAGGGTGCCCAGACGTTCAGTAACGAGCACGCTCCCATCTGGCAAAAATGTAAAGCCCCACGGATAAGTCAGCCCGTCTGACACCACGCTCACCCGGATACGCTGCCCCTCGGCCGTGCCGTACTCGACAGGCGAGTACGGGAGTGGCACCTCAGCGATACCGCCCGCCGCGAAGGGTTGAGGGGCCTGCTGTGCATGGGAGGCCGAATTGAGCAGGGCGACGAATAGGACAGCGGTCACCAGACCGGCAGTAAATTTATACATCTCTAATCCTCGCCTGATTGGGTTTGTCTTTAAGCAGGGCGATTATAGTAGCTCTGACCTCGACCGAGAAGTCCCATCTGGCGTGCTCCGATACACGGTTATGCCGTGGGCGAGGGGATGCTGGCTGACGCAAGGAGGCCACTGGCCTCAACAAGAGCGACCACACGTTCCAACTACCTGCCCGTTGGGTCACCGGCCCAAGAGGCGGCGTTCCTGCGGATGTTCGAAGAGATAGCTTTCAACTCGGCTCGACCAAAGAATTGTCCCGCTGAGACGACCGAAGCCACAGATCTTGTGTTGCCGATGTTCTCTATTGGATCGGTATTCAAGAGCACCAAGTCAGCCACCATATCTTGTTCAATTGTCCCCACGTCATGCAGGTCAACAAATCTAGTCGCGTCTCGTGTGGCTGCTTGCAGGGCTTCCATCTCGGTCAGGCCTGAAGAAACCAACAAACCGAGTTCGTCATGTAAAGAGAAGCTTGGCACGAAGAACGGCTTGACAACGTCAGTGCCGGCAAGAATCTGCACGCCGCGCCTATGCAGAAAACCTACCAACTCGACATATTTGTCGAACAGAAGACCTTCATGATTGGGCCGCCCGCCCTGTATTGCCGCCCAGGATTCCCTATAGGACTCTGGAATATAGAGAAGTCTCTCCCC
>JAYZGM010000264.1:0-10827 GCA_036336225.1 Acidobacteriota bacterium
GGTTTCGCTGGAGAGCTTGTCGTTCTATCTCGCGCGGGGCGACGGCCTGCCGGCTCGTCGATAAGTCCGGTTTGGGGGCTGACCGCGAACCACCCAGGAGCTCGTTTTCTCATGTCTAGCTCGACAAAGCCCTCTACCGCGTCGGTCCCGACGACCGGTCTTTCACACGTCGACGAGCATGGCACGGTCCGGATGGTCGATGTGGGAGCCAAGACCACGACACGCCGTGAGGCGGTCGCCCGCGGCTCGATTCGTATCGCGGCGGACGCGTTACGCCTGATTCGCGCGGGACAGATCGCCAAGGGAGACCCGCTGCAGGCGGCTCGGCTGGCGGGAATCATGGCCGCCAAGAAAACCGCGGATCTGATCCCGCTGTGTCATCCGTTACCGCTTTCTCACGTTGAGGTCCAGTTGGACGAGACACCGGATGGCTACGACATCGAGGCGACTGCGCGAACACAGGCCCAAACCGGGGTCGAGATGGAGGCACTCACCGCGGTGAGTGTGGCCGCGCTGACCGTGTATGACATGGTGAAGGCGGTCGATAGGACCATGGTCATCGGAGAGATTCGGCTTATGCAGAAGACCGGTGGGCGGAGTGGCACGTATCGTCGAGCCGAGGGATCACATGACTGAGTCACACCTCAGGACACTGGCTGAGTTGCCATTTCACGTTGCCGGACGATTCCCCAAGACGGTCCTGATGGCGCGTTGTCAGGGTGAGGACGTGGTGGAACTGTCGAGTCGCGAGTATTTTGACGCCATCCGCGATTTCAGTCTTGGGCTTGAGGGGCTCGGCGTGGCCCCCGGCGATCGGGTCGCCATCTTGGCGGACAGCCGCCCGGAATGGACTGTTACTGATCTCGCCATTCTGACGCTCGGCGCGGTCACGGTGCCGGTGTATTCAACGTTGCCGGCCAATCAAGTCGGCTACATCTTGGCGCACTCTGGCGCGAAAGTCGTCGTTGCGGAGAACCCCGCGCAGGCGGCCAAGATCCGAGAAGAGCGTCACCGTCTGCCGGCGCTCGGGGCAATTATCGTGATCGACGGCCAAGACGCGGTCGGCTCGTTGTCCCCACACGAGTCCGAGGTGGCCGAGCACGGCTTCGCGTCGGTGACCGAGAGGGGGCATCGGCGTCTGATGACGGAGGACGGGCTGGGCCGTGCCTTTAAAGAGCGGGCCCATAGCTTCGACCCCGATTCGCTGGCCACGATCATCTACACCTCTGGTACGACCGGTTCGCCAAAAGGCGTGATGCTGTCACATCACAATTTCTTGTCCAATGTCATTGATGTCGAGACGGTCATTAGCTTGACCGACGAGGACACCACACTGTCGTTCTTGCCGTTGAGTCACGCCTTTGAACGCACCGCTGTCTATTTGTATCTCTACAAAGGGGCGACGGTCGTGTTTGCCGAAGCGATCGACACGGTTGGTCGAGATATGCAGCGCGTGCAGCCGACCGTCATGACCGGGGTGCCCCGGGTGTATGAGAAGTTGCGAGCCCGAATCGTGGGGGCGGTTGCCGAGGCCCCACGTCTCCGCCAAGCGCTGTTTGCCTGGGCAGTGGGTGTAGGACATACCGTGGCGACTGAGCGTCTCGGTGGCCGCGTGCCCGGATGGCTGACCCGGCTCCAGACGCCGGTGGCCGACCGCCTTGTGCTGTCCAAAATACGTGCCCGAACCGGGGGGCGTCTCCGGTTCGTGGTGTCAGGGAGTGCGCCGCTGAGTCGCGAAGTCGCGGAGTTCCTCTACGCCGTCGGCTTGCCGGTGCTCGAAGGGTACGGTCTCACAGAAACCGCTCCGGTCCTGACCGCGAACGCCTTGGGGGCGACCCGTTTAGGTACGGTCGGTCGGGCGCTTCCCCGGGTGGAACTGCGGATCGCCGAAGATGGTGAGATTATGGCGCGTGGGCCGAACGTGATGGTGGGGTACTACGAGAACCCCGAGGCGACCGCGGCTTGTATCCAGGATGGCTGGTTCCACACGGGCGATATTGGCCACCTCGACGACGATGGCTATCTCTCCATCACCGACCGCAAGAAGGAGATCATCGTCACGGCGGGTGGCAAGAACGTCGCACCCCAGCCGATCGAGGCGCTTCTCAAACGCGACGCCATTGTGGCGGAGGCGATGCTGGTCGGTGATCGGCGGCCATACGTGTCCGTCGTCTTGGTGCCTGACATGCCCATGTTGGAGCAACGTGTCCGGGTCGAGGGGTTGGCTTCGGGCAGTCTCGAAGAACTCGTGGAGCGGACGGACGTGCGGGCACTGTTTCAACCGATCGTCGACCAGGCCAACACGGACCTGGCGAACTACCAGCAGATCAAACGGTTCGTGTTGCTTCCCGCCGAGTTCTCGGTCGAGACCGGTGAGCTGACCCCAACCCTCAAGCTAAAACGCCGTGTTGTGGCAGAACGGTGGAGTGCCGTGATCGAGCAACTCTACGCCGCTTGATCCCGGGCCATGATCCACTGGTCAGAACACCGTGGCGCTAGTCAGTGGCCACCAGCGTAGCTGGACTTTCCCGATCACATACCGTTCGGGTACCGGGCCCCAGTGGCGACTATCCGAGCTGTTGTTCCGGTGGTCTCCCATCACAAAGTAGTGTGCCTCTTTCACCACCTGCGGACCGTGGTTCTCGTGACTTCGAAAGTCGGGCGGCACATACTCGTCCGGTAACAGCACTTCGTTGACGTAGACCTTCCCGTCCTCGATTCGCACCGAATCGCCCGCTTCTGCGATGATCCGTTTGACAAACGACTTGTCGGGGTCGCGAGGGTAGTACAGCATCACGATATCGCCCGGTTCGGGCGCCCCAAAAAAGCGATAGAGCGCCTTGTTGACGATCAATCGGTCTTGGTCGGCGAGCGTGGGTTCCATGCTGCGACCTTCAACCCGTGCCACCTGGAACCCAAACGTCACGATCAGGGTGGCATAGACCGCCGCCGAGGCAAACGTCTTCACCCACGCCATGACCTCCTCCCCGGCTCGGGCCAGGAGCGCAGACCGTCGCGTGCGTCGTTCCGCGTCGTAGGCCTGGCTGGGGGAGAGTAAGTGCGCTGGCACGTCACCGCCAGCGGGCGTGTCCCCTGGTCCCTGGCCGGAGCCGGCATTAGCGACTGTGCCCCTACCGTGCGCGGCTGTGTCTAGAGGCTCAGATACTCGCGGAGGCGCTTCGTCTGCGTGCGGCTGACCGGAATCTCCGTGCCTTTCCCGTCCTTCATCCTCAGGATGTAGTTGCGGCTGAACCAGGGCACTATCTCCTTTATTTTATTTATGTTGACGACGTGCGAGCGATGCACGCGCCAAAACACCGCCGGGTCCAGGTGCGCGTGAAGCTCATCGAGGGTTCGGTAGTTTGATGTCCCCGACACCTCAATGGTGACGATGGTGATGACTTCGTCGGCCAGCGACGCGTACACGATGTCATCGGCGGGCACCAGTAAGAAGCGATCCTCTACCTTTATCGCCAGACGTTCCCGGCGACTTTGTCGTTCCGCTACATATTGGACGATGCGTTCCAGTTCTTTGTTTGCTACCGGTTCCTCTAATGTCTCGGCGTGAGCCGTCACATTGCGCCGGACACGCTGAATCGACCGAGCCAACCGCGCCGGTTCCACCGGCTTCAATAGATAGTCGACCGCGTTGACTTCGAACGCCTCAATTGCATGCTGGTCGTAGGCGGTGACGAATACGACCTGTGTTTGGACGCCTTGGTCGAGGAGCTGTCGTGCTACCTCGAACCCTGTCAACCCCGGCATCTGAACATCGAGCAGCACGAGATCCGGTGAGAGCGACTCGGCGAGCGAGACCGCCTGTAACCCATCTACAGCTTGGTCGACAACTTCAACGTCGTCGAGTCGCTCAAGCTGAAAACAGAGCTCGTTGCGGGCCGGCGGTTCGTCATCCGCGATCAGAATCCGCAGATTCATTCTATCAAGACCTGGCCTACGCGGTCACTGGCTGCGGCACAGCCAGCTCGGGAATCTCGATCCGGGCTCGCGTGCCTTTGCCCGGGATACTGCTCAGCCGAAGATGGTAGTTGGCGCCGTAAATCACACGGAGTCGTTCGTCGACGTTGCGAAGCCCGATACCGCTGGAACTGCTCACGCTCGGGTCGTCGGTCGACATGCCAAGCCCGTCGTCGATGATTTCGATGATGGTGTGCCCGTCGATGCGGTCGCTCGAGATGGTGATCTGACCGCCGCCCACCTTCCGTGAGAGCCCATGCTTAATCGAGTTCTCGACTAGTGGCTGGAGCAACATGCTCGGGACCATCTGGTCCAATGTGTTGGGTGCAATCTGTTTCTCCACCACAAGGGTCGGGCCGAACCGTACCGTCTCGATGTCCAAGTACTCGTCGATCGATTCCATCTCCTCGCGGAGCGTGACAAAGTGCTCCTGACTTCGGAGCAGCCGTCGTAACAGGCCTGAGAGCTTGAAAATCAGCATCCGGGCGGTATCCGGTTGCGAGCGGATGAGCGAGGAGATCGAGGTGAGCGTGTTGAACAGAAAGTGGGGATTGATCTGGCTCGCCAGCGCTTCGACGCGGGCTCGCATGAGGAGCTTCTCCTGCTCCTGCAAGCGGTGTTCGATCCGCGCAGTGTTCCAAATCTTGATCGGTATGGCTACCGAGAGCACGGTGCTGAGCACCACGAGGATTACGAGCCAGGCACTACCGGTGTCCAGATAAAACAGTCGTCCGGAGCCAAACCGGAGTCCCAGCGTCTGGCGCAAGAGCTCGAGTCCGATCGGGGCGGCCAGCAAGGTGAGCTGCCAATCGATTCGCAGCCGACCGAACAGCTTCCAGGTGTGTCGCTGAAAAGCGGTCACGAGCAGTGGAGTAACATGCCAAATCGCCTCCTTTGGCGACAGCTCTCGGAGCCCCCCGCCCGCGAAGCCGCAGCCCACCATGTGCAGTATCGCAATCCATTCCCCGGCGACGAGGGCTGGAAGTCCGACCAGGCAGCCGACGAGGGCACCGGCGTACGGGCCAGCAATCAGACCCGCCAGGAACGAGCCGGCGAGCGAGAGGTCGGCTGCGTCATAGTTAAGGAGCAACCGAGAGACGACCCCCAGGCAGACCGGGATCCCGAAGGCGAACGCGAAAGTGAGTCGTTCGCGCCACGCGCGCTTCTCCGTGAGCAGGATCCGGCGGAACTGACCGAACCGCACCAGCATGGTGGCCAGCGTCGCGGCCAGCGCGACTTTGACCATCAACGTCGGGAGGAGCGCGTCCTCGAGAGACAGGAGCCGGACGTCCTGGGGCACAATCACAGGGTGGCGGGCCGCCACCAGCATCAGAATTCTTTCATTGACTATAGCGACGTGGGAGCAATCATGTCAAACAGATGAGGCCTTCAAGGTATTATTAATGAAGGAGTTACGGGTATGTTGTTTCTTGACGCGCTGGCCACACGCGTGTTGGTCTGTGATGGGGCGACCGGGAGCCTGCTTTACGACAAGGGCGTCTTTGTCAATCAATCGTTCGAGGCGTTGAATCTCACTCGGCCGGATCTGGTTCGAGATATACACCGTGCCTATGTTGACGCGGGGGCGGATGTCATTGAGACCAATACGTTTGGCGCCAACGCTCCGAAGCTGGGCGGCTTTGGGCTGGACACCCGGCTGGACGACATCAACGTCGCCGGGGTCCGGTTGGCGCGCGAGGCCGTCGGGTCTGCCGGGTTGGTGGCCGGGGCCATGGGGCCGCTCGGGGTCGGTGTCGGAGATAACGGTCCCCTCTCACCCGCGACGGCGGGTGTGCTGTTTGCCGAACAGGCCGCCGTGCTCATCGACGGTGGAGTGGACCTGGTGATGCTTGAGACCTTCGACCGGCTCCATGAGCTGGAGGTCGCGACACACGCCGTCGGGCGGCTCGCCAAGGTGCCGGTGATCGCCCAGATGTCCACCGGCCAGGATGGCTGCAGCCGGGATGGAGTGCCGCCAGAGCAGTTCGCTGAGCGGTTGGCCGGGGCCGGGGCCTCCATGGTCGGCGTCAACTGTGGCGGTGGTCCCGCGGCGACCCTTGAGGCACTCGAACGCATGGCTACACGGTCCACGGTGCCGCTGTCCGCGCAACCCAATGCGGGGGGGGGCGCGAGCGGTTGATGGACGGCGGCTGATGCTTTCCTCACCGGACTATCTGGCCTCTTATGCCCGCCGGTTCGTGGCCGAAGGCGCCGGTTTGGTCGGGGGGTGCTGTGGGACGACGCCGGCTCACATCGCGTGCATCAAGCAGGCGGTGAGTGGTCAACAGGCGCCGCGAGCCGTTGCTTGCCGTTCCGCAGGCGACGCGCTATAGTCGCGCGGTTGCCGTCTCGGAGGTCGGCCCTGACCGAGTACCCGCTGCTCCGAGGCAAGATCCAGACGCCCAGTCCACCGCCACGCGGAGCCTGAGTTCATGTCGTTAGAGCTAACGGAGTCGGACACCAAGGACGCTTTGGGTTCGCCGGACGGGGCCACGCGCACGCTCTCGGGGGCGTCGGTCGACACCGACTTTGTCGAAGAGGTCTACGAGAAGCTCGCGTTAGTCTACGATTTCACATTTGGGCCTACCCTCCACGCGGGGCGGCTCGAGTCGATCGGTCGCTTGGGAATCGCCCCCGGAGACCGGGTCCTTGAGGTCGGTGTTGGCACGGGGATTAATGCGGTGCTTTATCCACGGCATTGTCGTGTCACCGGTATCGACTTGTCGGCGTCCATGCTCGACAAGGCGGAGCGACGAATTGCCCGTCGACGTCTCACAAATGTGCGGTTGCTCCAGATGGATGCTGAGGCCCTCACGTTTCCAGACGACTCGTTCGACATCGTTTATGCGCCGTACACCATCAGCGTAGTTTCGGACCCGATCAAGACGGTGCACGAGATGCGACGCGTTTGTCGACCTGGTGGCCGCTTCGTGTTCCTCAACCACTTCATGAGCACGAATCCTTTTGGGGCTCGAATCGAGCGTCTGGTCTCGCCCCTCACGGTGCACCTCGGCTTCAAAGCCGACCTCGACCTCAGCGTGTTTCTCGAGCAGGCGGGTCTTGAACCGATCGCGATCGAAAAGGTCAACATCCCGAAGCTTTGGTCGCTCGTCACCTGCACGAAGGATTGACGGAGAGACCGAGCCTCTTCCATACAGTCCCCTGTTGGCGTTGCGGCTCGTCCTCAAACCGTCGAGTGGCATCGGGCCCGCTTCACGCATTCTTCAATGGCCCCGCGACGAGGGGCGGCCATCTCCGCAAGAACGAGAAAGTGTGATTCGACACTGTGCGTTTTGTCCCTTACGAGATGTCGAGACGCGTCAGCAGCCAGCGGGCGACGACGAGGGCGCCATCGGTGGGGACGAGCGGTGCTCCCGGCTGGTCGAGCACGTTGCACACCTGTGTGGACCATCGTCCGGCGAACAGATCGTCATGTGACATGTAGGTGCAACGGAGCAGACTCGGCATGGCGTCGACCAGGACGGGATACTCGGCGAAGTCGCCGCGCGAGGTATAGATGAGCGCCGTGTCGTTGGCGACACATTCCGAGATAATCCCGTAGCCCGGCTTGGTCAACACCACGTCTACCGCGGCCACCAGGTCTTCATACTGGAACCCGTGGTCGACGAGGGTCGGGACATCCACCTGATGAATCGTCGCGACCGGGCTGGCGTGCAGCCCGGCCGGGCCGGCGTCCACGGGATCTCTTGTGACGACCACGTGAAAGTGGTTCTGTTGCGTCACCGGGGTCCAGTCGATCGCACCCAGCCCGTAGCGTCCGAACGAGAGAAGCACAAGTGGCTCTGTGGTCGGAAGCCCGAGTGCCTGCCGGGTGTCCTCGGGGCGGTGTGACGCGCGACGGGCCACGAACGGGGCGTCGCGTACGTTGGGGAAAGTGGTGAACCCCCCCGCCATCGGGAGTCGCCAGGCGAGCTCGGCAGTTGCGTACGCGTCTTCGATGGTCGGAAGCAGTTGCGGTGGCATCGGTACGCTCGACCGGTAGTGCGCATAGATCCAGTCCCAGGTGAAGTTGCTGATGCCCACCGCGGGGAGGCCCGCCCGTTGGGCTGCGGCAAAGGCCAGCGGGGTAATGTCAGCCACGACCAGCGTGACCCCATGCTGCTCGAGTAGACGAGCTTCTGTGTCGGCGCGGCTGGCAAGCGTGCGATGAAAGGCCCACGCCCTCTCGATCGAGGCTGGAGGATCGACCCCGAGACTGTGTTGCTGGATGACACCGGTATCCGGTTCGCCGGCGAAAAACTCGAACCGGTGGTTGAGACTGCGGTCAAACAGCCACTGAGGCGCACTGGTCCGGATGAGCACGCCCACCTCGGGCGCGAGGTCTCTGAGGGCTTTGATGATTTCGATCTGGCGTGATGCGTGACCAAATCCGTGGCCCGAAATATAAAAGGCGACCGTATCGATGAGTCTGCTCCTCTGCTGGGGCCCCCGCAAGAGACGAAGCCGGGGTGTGGGGCGGAGCCCCGTCCTGAATAATAGTCCCGGCGCGCCCGCGGAGGAGGGCGCGGGGTGTAGGGCGGAGCCCCACAAAGTATGATCATCCTATGTCACGGCATGAGCGCGATTTCTTCAATGAGCGGGAAGAGCTGAAACCCGCTACCTTTACCTGTCCAAAGTGCCGGCACCGCGCCGAGTATCAAGTGCGGTGGATTCGGCGTCTCAAGAAAGACCGGCCCCCCCGGGGCGCCGACGCCGACGACCGGGAGATGTATCGAAAACTGCGTGACTACATGGTGCGGGTTGACGACATGCTGTCGTGTCCGAAGTGCCGGCGGCGCTTCGAGATCCCGTCACAGCAGTCGGTGGCGTTCCTATGAGCGAGGCTTTTTGATGATTCAGCGCATCGTCTCCGTCACGTTGTGCACCCTGGTGCTGTGGCCGGCGGGTGTGGGAGCGCAACAGCGCTATACACGCGCCCAAGAAGAGCAGTTTCACCGAACGACGAGTCAAGCGCTCGCCCACGGTGTTTACGACGAGGCTCGCAAGCTAGCTGAGGACCGGGATGCCACCGACCCGTTTGCCGCTTCCGTCCTAGCGCAGTTGGAGATTTTGGCTGGCGACTACGAGGCGGCGGTCAACCGGCTCAATCCTGTCGTGGCTGATCATCCGGTGAGCGGGGCCAGCCTCGAGCTGGCGCTCCTGGACCAGTATCTGGGGCGTCGAGACGAGGCGGTCCGACGGCTGAGCATGTTGGTCGAGAGGCTCCAGCGCTCTCCAGAAGCGCTCGATCTCTATCGAGCGGCTCGCGCCGCTCGCGCGCTCGGACGGTTTCGCCAAGCCAATGCGTTACTCCGTGCCGCCGCCCAGGCCGCGCCCGACGACCCAGCGATTCAGACGTTGTGGGGCGATTTGTTCGCAGAAAAGTATGACCAGCGCGAAGCGTCTCGGTCCTACACCGATGCGTTGGCGTTGGACGATGAGTGGGCGCCAGCTTATCTCGGAATGGCCCGCGCCCTGTCTGACACCAATCCGCCGGCGGCGAGCGCCGCTGCTGAGCGGGCACTCGATATCAACCCGGAGTTTCTCGAGGCGCATCTCTTCCTCGCCCAGCGTCATCTGGATGATCGCGACCACGAGGCAGGGCGGTCGGCGTTAGAGCGGGCTCTCGCCATTAATGGGCAGAGTCTCGAGACGCGTTCAATGCTGGCGGGGGTCGCCTATGTCGAGGACCGCATCGAGGATTTCGAGATCGCCGTGGAAGAAATCCTGGCGATCAATCCAGCTTATGGCGAGGTGTATCGCGTCGCCGGGAATCTCACGGCACGAAATTATCGATTTGAGGAGGCGGTCGCACTTGTACGACGGGGGCTGGAGGTCGACCCAAACAACACGAGAAGCCATGCGGAGCTTGGGATGCATCTGCTTCGGACCGGCGACGAGCCCGCGGCGCGGCAGGCATTGGAGCGGTCATTCGAGGCTGACCCCTACGACGTCATCACGTTCAACCTCCTCGAGATGCTCGACACACTCGACGAGTTCGAGACGTTCGAGGAGGGCGACCTGATCGTCCGGCTGCATCCGGACGAGGCACCGGTGCTGAAGGACTACGTCCTGGAGATCGGACAACGCGCGCTTGACGACTTGTCAGCGCTCTATGAGTTCAGACCCGAGGGACCAATCTTGATAGAGGTGTTCCCCCAGCATGACCACTTTGCGGTCCGGACGCTCGGGTTGCCCGGCATGATCGGGGCGCTCGGCGCCTGCTTCGGGAAAGTGGTCACCCTCGACTCCCCACGAGCCCGCACGCCGGGCGAGTTCAATTGGGAATCAACGCTCTGGCACGAGATGGCGCATGTTGTAGCGTTACAGATGTCGAACCAGCGGGTGCCGCGATGGCTCACCGAGGGGCTATCGACGTTCGAGGAGAAACGCGCCCGTGGGGACTGGGCGCGGGACCAAGACTTGGGATTTGCCAACGATCTCAACCAGGACTCGGTCCTCTCGCTGCGCGAGCTCAACGGAGGGTTCTCTCGACCTGAGACCATTTCTATGGCGTATTTCCAGGCGTCGGTGCTGGTTGAGCACATCATCGAGGCGTATGGGGAATCCACGATCCACAGGCTGCTTCGGGCGTACGGAGACGGTCTCGATACCGAGGCGGCGCTGACCCGGGTCGGGCTCGATTTCGACACGTTGCAAGCCTCGTTCGATGTGGCTGTTGAGGCACGCTTTGGTGATCTTCGACGGGCGATGGAAGGCCCGGAGGACTGGAATCTCGAGCTGGAGGGTGCCGCGAGGGTAGCGCACCTCAATTCGCTCGAGGAGGAGTATCCAGATAGCTATCCGGTGCAGATGTCACTCGGACACGCGTTGCGAGCCAGCGGAGACACC
>JAYZGM010000265.1:0-15898 GCA_036336225.1 Acidobacteriota bacterium
CGATTCCCCATGTGGTCCAAAGGGCCGAGCCCTTGCTGTGCGTCATCGTCTGTGCTCCTTGGGCGGGTGATGCTCGCGGAGAGGGCCAGGGCCCGTTTCCACGCGGCTGCAGATCGTCTTCATCCTGGACCTCACATTAACGCGGCTGACTGACCACGTCGATTAACGCTGGCTCGCCTGCCTTGATCCGGTCGATCCCCCGACGAAGCGCTGGGCCCAGATCCGCAGGTGTTTCCACGGGGCCCTCGGCATGCATCCCGTAGGCATGGGCCATCTGTGCGTAGTCGATGTTCGGGTCGGTGATCGTGGTTCCGATCGGAGCGCTCGTGACGCCGCGGTTGCGGGCGTTCGCCTGTTGTTGCAGATACATCAGTTCCTGATGATAGGCCCGGTTGTTGTGGACAATGGTTAGTAGGGGAATTTGGTGATGTACCGCGGTCCACAGGACACCCGGAGCGTAGTTCAGGTCGCCGTCGCCGTTGATATTGATGGTGATGCGACCATGTTTTTTATTGGCGAGGGCAGCACCCACCGAAGCGGGGAGGGAATAGCCCATACCGCCTCCACCGTGCGACCCAATGGCATGATAGGACTTGTGCATATCCCACAGACGGCCCGGCCAGCCACCGATGAATCCCTGCGGTGACGAGAACGACCAGTCTTCATCCTTGATGAGTGGCCACAGCTCGGCCGCGATGCGCGCGAGACTGACCGGGCTTGAGTCCCACCCGTAACGAGCGCTCTCGATGGCTTCTCGTCGTTGGGCGAGGTGGGTCTCGGCAATGCGGTCGCCGCGTTCTTCGTAGAGCCGCTTCCGGTCAGCGTTGAGAAGAGTCCTGACTTCTTCGATCAACGCGGGCAACGTCGCCTGGGCGTCGGCGGCGACAAGCAGGTCGGCGGTCCCGGCGCCGCTCCCGTTGACGTTGAAGTTGCTCGTGATCAGGAACTCGGCCGAGCTGATGGTGATGGTGGTGGCGTCGCCGCCTCCGCCGGCTGGACCGCCGCGGCCACCGGGCTCGAGGTTCAGGATGACGTCCGGTCGACCAGTGCCCATCCCGGCGAGAGGATGACGCGTCGGGAAGTTCAAGCGCGCACTACCCCCGTTGACCGGCGCCTGCACCAGCTCGGCAAGCTCGACCAGCAGGTCGATGCCTTCCTGACTTCGGGCCATGACCCCGGCATTGATTCGCGGATTTTCGGCGTCGACCAGGAGTCGCGCGATCTCTTTGACGGCTCCAAGATCTGCGCTCGGGAAATGTGGTTTCGACAACGGTGGCACCGTTGGCGAGCCCTCAATCGGAGCTTTCTGAGTGACGGCATCAACCACCAGGAGCACAGGGGCCATCGGCGGGGTGGTCGTAATGGAGTAGGCCCGTACCGCAGAATGGCCAAACTGGCTCACCGAATCTGGTTGGTGATCCCACTTCACGAAATCACGGACCATGGCCGCCATGTCGGTCGCGTTGTGGGCCGCGACGGGGCCGTTGTTGTCGAGACCGGCCACGAGGAAAACGGGGACCCGGTCACAGTAGGCGTTGTAGATCGCCATCGAGGCGTGCTGAACCCCGATGGTGCCGTGGAGCAACGCCATCATCGGCTTGCCCTCGATCTTGGCGTAGCCGTGGGCCATCGCCACCGAGGATTCCTCGTGAAGACAGGTGAGGAACTCCGGCATCCGGTTGCCACCGTGATTGACCATCGACTCCTGAAGTCCCTCGAAACTCGAGCCACAGTTAGAGGCGCAGTACTCCAGGTCGAGCGAACGTAGGACATCCACCATGTAGTCCGAGCCGGGATGCTCGACGATATATGCATCGACCGCCCGTGTCCGCGGGATCGCTTGGGTTTCGGCCGCCAACTGTGTTTCGGTGGGGGGGAGGGCAGAGGGAGCGGCCACCGGGGAAGCCGGTGCTCCCGTGGTCGTCGCGGCGTGACCTCCGACGGCGGCCCCGGCCGCGGCCGTTGCCGCCCCACGCATAAAGACGCGGCGGTTTACCGACGTGGGCTGCTGGTCTGTGTCCGTTGTCGTGTTCTTCATATGGCCGATCCTCCACGGACTAGGCTCGAAGGCCCAGGTTCACAAAGACGCCGTGAGTATGCGCATCAGCGACCACGCACTATGCGGTCGTCACTCCAGACACCGAAATCGCGAGTGGCAACAACAAGTTGGACGAAACAAAACAGCACGGCCGGCTCGCCACCGTTCATGGTGGCGCCCCGGACTGATCCCCACGGAGGCAGCGCGGGTGCTACCATGACGACCTCTCGTAGCCAAGGAGGTCGTCGATGGGAGCGTACCGGTGTGGGCTGGTCGGGATCCTCATGGTCGGAATGGTCGTATCCGCATTTGCGCAATATGGACACCCTCTGAAGGGGTCGTGGAGTGGCGATTGGGGTGCAGACCCTGACAACCGGACACGGCTATTGCTGTTGCTCGACTGGGACGGCACCGCCATTACCGGTACCATCAACCCGGGGCCCCAGGCCGTGGACATCACGACAGCCTCGCTCGACCCGACCACATGGGCCATCCACTTCGAAGCTATCGGCGAGGACGATGCGGGTGAGCCCGTGGCGTATGTCATTGACGGCGAGCTCCAGAACTTGGGCTCCTACAACCGGGTCATTACCGGTATGTGGATGCAGGGCGACCTCACCGGCGCATTTACCCTGACTCGCAATTGAGCGTCATGTGAGTGGAGCTCACACCCCACTTAGCAGGCATTATTCAACGGCCCCGCTACACGGGGCTGCCATCTTCGAAAGGGCGAGCAATGTTGCGTCAACTGCACGCATTGTGCCCTTTGGACATCTCTAACAGCCCGTGGTGAAAGTCCCGCGTCACCTCAAGACCGGCCCTGGGTCGGTTGAGCAAGGCGCGAAGAGGGAAAACACCGGCAGTCTGTGACCGATGAGCAACGCCGATCGGCGGCGGTCGAATGTGGCGGCACGTTCACCACAGTTTGCTAGCGGTTTCCGAAGATCGGTTGGCCGAAGTCGTCAGTCAGGTGATACAGGTAGCGATTATTGTCCTGACAGATGTATTCCATCAGCTCACCTTCTGGTTGCCATCGGATGTCCCAGCCGACGGTCCAGGGTGCGGAGTATGCGCCGGGGTCCACGATCGTCGCCTCGTAACGTAACGTGTTCTTGTCGGGGCGGGAAAACCGTTCAACCACGTGAAGTGCGTCGGTGTGCGGATGGCCGAAAAAATCGATCCAGGTCGTTTCGTTGAACCCGACCACGTCGACAACCAGCGTGTCCCCGTCCCATCGGCCGACTGAGTGGCCCAGAAACGTGGGGTTCAGGGCGTCCCCCTCGGGATGGGGGCGCCCGTCCATGTAGATTTCCCGCCAGACGTGCGTCGCGCCTTCGAACACCATGAAAATTCGTTCCTGTTCCGGGAGCTGGATGATCTCCATCGGATATGGAGTGGCCATCATGCGCGGTCCGCCAGGCGGAAGACAATACCCTTCCGGGTCATACTTCGACTCGTTGGCCGAGTTGTAGTCGTACATCGCCGCCGCCCATGGCAGAAACGGGATGTGGGGCTCGGAGGCCGAGCCACCCCGCGCCCCTCGACCGCTGCTGGGCACTTCCTCCACGTCGGCGGGCGTGCCGTCGAACTGGATCACGCGGGCGGCCATGTTTGTGACATACGGCACCGCCCAAACACCCTTTTCGCCCGGCACTCGACCGAGGTTCGGCGTGCCGTCGGCCAGCCTCGGGGTCGGTTCGGGCCCTGGGGGCGGCGCATCTGTCGTTTCTGCCGCGCCTCCCTCCTCCGGAGACAAGACCTGCCGTTCTGCCGTCGGCGTCTCCTCCTGGGTCGGTGCTTCCGCCTGATTCTCACGTTCCTGCGCTTGCGGCGCGGATTGTCCAGTTATCCCGGTGGTCGCGGTCGCCACCACCAGCGCGACCATGGCCGGCAACCACACGCGCATGACATCCGTCCAGAGGCTACTCATTGCGCCTGTCCCTGACTGGACGCTGCGAAGAGCCGTTCTCCGGTCGCGGTCAGAAGCACGACTCGGGCGTTGGCCCGATTGCCCCCATCCTTCGCGCCGCTGCCCTCCACGCTCACGACGTCTCCGATTGCCATCGAGTTTCTGGTCCATCCGCGTCGCATCAGTCCGTTCGGGCTCCCCATTTCCCAGCCCCAGTTCGTGACGTCGCCGTTCTCGTCGGTCACATCGATAAAGAACCAGACATGCGGGTTGTTCCATTCGACCTTCGTGACCACCCCGGTCAACTCGACCGAAAAATTGGCGTCAAACTCCGCCGAGAAGGAGTGGTGGGCGGCAGACACGCAGGGCACCGCCAGGGCCAGTCCTACTATGGTCACGGGCAATCTCCAGCTCGTCACGACAACCTCCTTGAAGCACATGGCGTCCCGCACGGACACCGAAGGCCCCTATTTTGGCTCCTCTTGCGGCTCTTCTTCGACCGCCAGACCGCCAACGATCCCGTTAACCCGGTGACCGATTTGGATCGCGCGCAGCCGCTCGATCTCCGAGGGTGTCGAGGCCATCGGATCCACGTCGCCACACGTAAATGCCCGCAGCGTACACTCGGACGTCGTGTGCGCGATGCCCCGCTCCTCCATCAGCCGAGTCATTAACTCGGCTGCCTCTTCCATCATCACGATGGCGTTGTTCGGGCGAAACGTGCCGACACCGATCGCGTAGTCGACCGGCATCAGTGGCTCGATGCTGCCGCCAAACGCGCCATCGTTCTTTTTCCCCAGGTCATGTGCGCTCAGGTCCGCGCCCTCGTCCACCAAATACTGAATGATGTCCACATCACCCATGTTGGCCGCCACCATCAAGGGGGTGATACCGGCATCATCTGCCCAGTTGACGTCAGCGCCCAGCTCGACGAGCAGCTGGATGACTTGGAGACGCTCGGGGAAGGACTTGCCCTGACTGTATCCGTCGATCCAACCATGCCCGGCCGCGGCCAGCAGCGGCGTCTCATTCGCCGTGGACCGGATACTTGGGTCGGCGCCATGGTCGAGCAGTAACTGAACTAACTCAAGGTCCGCCGAGTAGGTCGCCCGCATCAGCGCGGTGGCAAACTGAATCCGGGGGGACCCACCAAAATTGCGTCGCGATCGCGGGGTCTTATCGACATACCGGTTCACCGCCGCGCCCGCATCGAGTAGTTGACGGATCAGCGGGAGCGAATCGGCGGTCACCGTCCAGGGGAAGCCTGGGTTCCATTCCATGTTGCGGCGGTCGACCGCCCAGAACAGGGGCGTGAATCCTTCCGCGTCCGGGTGATCAATTCGCGACCCGCTCTCGAGGAGAAACGACGCCAGCGCGTAGTTGCCGTTGTAGGTCGCGAGACCCACCGCGTCTTTTCCGTCACTCCCGACGGCGTTCAGGTCGGCTCCGCCAGCCACGAGCAGACGGGCCGAGGGTAGGTCGCCCTCCCGCGCGGCGAAGAGGATCGGCGTGAACCCACCATTCGAGTATCCGATGGGTGGTGCACCGGGCTCCGGGTCGGCCGGCTCGGGGCCCTCGCTCCCGGATGCGTCGGCCACCGGGTAGATGCGCGAACGCGCGTTGACATCGGCCCCCTGTTCGATAAGCAGGGCTACCGCGTCCGCATGATGTTCGGATACCGCCCACATCAACGCGGTGGTGCCGCCCCAGGTCTCAGTTGTGTTGACCTGGGCCCCACTGGCGAGAAGGGTTTGGATGGCGTCGAGTGCTCCGGTGCGCGCGGCCATCATGAGTGCCGTGTCGCCATGAGGACTCAAGCTGGCGTTCACGTCGGCGCCGGCATCGAGCAGCAGTTTGAGGAATCGCGCACTCCCGTTGATGGCCGCGAGCTGCATAGGGGTCGCGCCGGCCTCGTTGACGGCGGCGATGTTGGCCCCTGCCTCGAGAAGAAGGGAGGCTGTCTCGACATCATCCCACTGCACGGCCCAATGTAGTGCCGTGCTCCCATCGACCTGGGGGGCGTTCACATCGGCACCATCACGCAGCAATTCTCGGACGCGCTCGATGTCTCCCTTCCGGGTGGCGTCCGCGACCTCACTGGCGGTTGCTTCGATGCCGAGCCCGGCCAGTGCGCAGACGACAAGTGTCCCAAATCGGAGGCGGTCTAGGATTGTGTTGGGCATCGGCCAGCTCTCCGCTCTGTTCGGGTGGGGCGATCGTAGTATGGAAGTCTTCTACCATTTCGTCGCCAGATTCTCAAGGAACCGCTTGCAATACACAGGGGTTCGCGCGATAGTTTGAGTCGTTACGGCCAAGGTCGCCCCCGTGCTCTTTACGATGCCCCGACCATATCTATAGCGGTAGGTCGGATCTGGAGCCGACGATGAAGAAATCTCTCCTGGCGAGCTGTATCGTCCTGCTCTGGGGGCAAGGCGGGATAGGCCTGGTAGCGGCGCAATCTTCATCGGACCGGTCGTCGACCGCCTCGCCCGTCGCCCAGCGGCTTCTCAATCGCTATTGCGTCTCCTGTCACAACGACCGCACGCGGCAGGCGAATCTATCCCTCGAGGGGCTGAATCTCGATCGGGTCGGCGACGATGCCGAGCTGTGGGAAAAGGTCATTCGGAAGCTCCGTGCCGGAATGATGCCCCCGCCGGGCGTTCGACGGCCCCCGATCGAGGAATACAACGGCCTCAGAGACTGGCTCGAAGCTGAGATCGACCGCTCCGCGGAGGTCGTGCCAGGGAACAAGGTCCTGCACCGTCTCAACCGTACCGAATACGCAAATGTGATCCGGGATTTGCTGGACCTCGAGATCGACCCGGCCACGCTGCTTCCGCCGGATGATTCGAGTCGGGGGTTCGACAATATCGCCGGGTCGCTCACCATTTCCCCCACACTCCTCGAAACGTATGTGAGTGCGGCGGCCAAGGTCGCGCGCATCGCCGTGGGGTTTTGGAAAACGCCCACGGAGGCGACTTACATCAGCCGGACCGACAGCTCACAGAATCTGCACATTGCCGGATTGCCGTTTGGGACCCGTGGTGGCATGGCGGTCCAACATGTGTTCCCTGGTGACGGCGATTACACCTTTACCGTTCGTAATCTCGGGGTTGGCACCTACATCCCGGGCGAGCAGCTCGAGCTGTATATCGACGGGGAACGAGTGCACGGATGGAAGTACACCGGTATGGGGGCGTTCCGCGGCATGGACGCCGCCCGTGACGGGCATTTAGAAGCGACGATTTCGGTCAAGGCTGGCTCGCGTATGGTCGGAGCGACCTTTGTGGCCACCAACTATCGACCCAGCCTCGATGTGGCGAGGCACTTTGAGCGGAAGTCGCTCGAGAACGGACGCGTGAGGGAGTTGACGACCTATCCCGCGATTGGGGCGTTGAGCATTCAAGGACCATTCAATGCGACCCGCCAGACCGACTCACCCAGCATGCGTCGCGTGTTGACCTGTCGTCCGGACACGGTCGGGGATGAACCATCTTGCGCTCGAGAGATCCTGACGACGTTAGCCCGTCGAGCCTACAGGCGGCCGGTGATGACCGGTGACCTTGACGCCTTGATGCCGTTTTATGAAGAGGGGCGGGCCACTGGCACATTCGAGGACGGCATCGAACTGGCTCTCCGGCGTGTGTTGGCGAGCCCACAGTTTCTGATCCGGGTCGAGCGAGAAGCCGTTGATCTCCCGGTCGGCGAGAGCTATCGCATTAGCGACCTCGAGCTCGCGTCGAGACTGTCGTTCTTTTTGTGGAGTAGCATCCCTGACGACGAGCTGGTCGACGTGGCCAGTCAAGGACAGCTCAGTGATCCCGTCGTGCTTGAGACTCAAGTCCGGCGGATGCTCGCCGACGAGCGGTCTGAGAGTTTGGTCACGAACTTCGCCCAACAGTGGCTCTACTTGCGCAACCTTGCCACCACGGCCCCGGCGCAAGCGGTGTTCCCCGACTGGGACAACGAGCTGCGGCTGGCGTTCGCCCGCGAGACAGAGTTGCTCTTTGACAGCATCGTGCGGGAAGACCGTAATGTGGTCGAGCTGTTGACGGCGGACTACTCGTTTCTGAATGAACGGCTGGCGAAGCACTACGACATCCCGCACATCTACGGCTCTCATTTTCGACGCGTGCCGCTTGGCCCCGAGCTCGACTATCGGCGTGGTCTATTGGGAACGGGCAGCTTCCTGTCGGTCACGTGGGTCCAGAACAATCGAACATCACCGGTGAAACGCGGTGTGTGGGTGCTCGAGAACGTCCTCGGCACGCCACCACCGGAGCCTCCGCCAAACGTGCCGGCTCTGGAGGACACAAAGGGTGGAACAGACCGTGTGTTGACGCTGCGTGAGCAGATGACGATGCACCGGGCCAGCCCCGCGTGTGCCAGTTGCCACCGCATCATGGATCCGATCGGGTTCGCGCTCGAGAACCTGTCGGCCGACGCCCAGTGGCGCGTCAAGGACGGCGGGGAAGGCGGGACGCCGATCGATACGGCGGTCCAACTGTATGACGGGACCCCGATTGACGGGCCCGTTGCGTTGCGCGAGGCGTTGCTCAAGTATTCCCCACAGTTTGTCCGCACCGTGACCGAAAAGCTGATGACCTACGCGTTGGGACGTGGGGTGGAGTATTACGACATGCCGGTGATTCGCGGAATCGTCCAAGCGGCCGCCGAGGATGACCACCGGTTTTCGTCGCTCGTATTGGGGATCGTCAACAGTGTTCCGTTCCAGATGCGGACGATGTCTGATGACTTCGGGGCAACGGTGGCGAGAAGACAGGGTGACGGCGTAATCGAGGCCATCGCGCAACAGTAGGAGGCAAAACCCTCATGTTCATTACCAAGAAGCACCTTCCTCGTCGCACGTTTCTGAAGGGGGTCGGTGCGACGGTTGCTCTCCCGTTGCTCGAAGCGATGATACCGGCTCGAACGACACTGGCTCGAACCGCGGCCACGCCGGTTCGGCGGTTTACCGGGATCTGGCATCCCCACGGGGCGTCACCCGGGTATTGGAGTCCATTGCAGGCGGGCTCGGACTTCGATTTTTCGTTTATCACGAAGCCGCTCGAGCCGTTCCGCGACCGCACCGTGCTCGTCACCGGTCTCGATTGCACGGCCGCGTATTCCACGGTGGACGAGCCCGGTGGAAACCATGCCCGGGGCGCGGTTTTTCTGTCCGGCGCTCGACCCAAACGCGACGCCGTCACGCCGCATCTGGCCGTTACGATCGACCAGATGATTGCGGAGCGGTGGGGTCGTGACACCCTCTTGTCCTCGATTCAGCTTGGCATCGAGGATCCCAGTGGGAACAGTGGAAACTGTAACTGGGGCTACAGCTGCGCGTACACCAACTCGGTCTCGTGGTCGACCCCGACCACACCGCTGCCGACCGAGATCAATCCGCGTATGGCGTTCGAGCGGATGTTCGGTGACGGCGCGAGTCCCGAGGAGCGTCGGGCGGGTCGTCTTCAGACCGCGAGCGTGCTCGATTCGGTGACCCATGAGCTGGTCCACTTCAAGAGGGACCTCGGGCCCGGTGACCAGAGCCGGTTGGATGACTACCTGGATAACGTGCGTGAGCTTGAGCGACGCATCCGAATCGCGACAAGTCATCCCGAGGCGGAATTGTCCGGTGAGGTCCCGTTTGGGATTCCGGAGTCCAAGGACGCTCACTTCAAGCTGATGTACGACCTGATGGCGGTGGCGTTTCAAGCTGACATCACGCGGTCGGCGACGCTCATGTTGGGCCGAGATCTATCCGCGAGCAGCTTCCCGGAGTCTGGATATGAGGGGGGATGGCACGGCACGTCACATCACGGGGACATCCCGGACAACAAGGCGAACTACGCAAAAGTAAACCGCTATCACATACAGAACCTGGCGTATTTCTGTGACAAGCTTCGCAACACGCCGGATGGCGATGGCAACCTGCTCGACCACGTGCTGATCTACAAGAGCAGCAACATGGGGAATTCTCATCGTCACGCCCACGAAAAGGTGCCGGTCATCTTGATGGGCGGGGTCGACGGCACCTTCAAAGGCAACCGACATTTGGTGTTTCCGGATTCAACCGAACGGACTGCTAACCTGCTTCTGGCGATCCTCCATCTCTACGACATCGAGCAGAAGAGTGTCGGCGACAGCACTAACGTGCTCGCGATCGTCTGAGGTGAAATGTGAGCAGGCAGAGGACGAACCGGAGACTGGGTGGCCGACCGCTGGCGATTGTCGGCCTCCTGGTCTTGTCGGTTCCGCTGGCCGTCCCGGCCGCGGCGCAGTTGAACAACGGTCGTATGACTCGGCCGGAGGTGAGCCTTCCAGATGGTCCGGCGCGTCAAGTCATTCTCCGCAGCTGCACGGAGTGTCACGGGATAGACGACTACGCCTACAACTCTCTCGACCGAGCCGGATGGCACAGCCTGGTCGACGCCATGGTTGAGAAGGGCGCGGTGATTGCCGATGGTGATCGGACGATTCTTCTTGATTGGCTGCTGACCGAGTTTGGTCCCGACTCGACGCCGTTCCCGCGCGAGTATGTCGTCGTTCCCGTGGAGAGCGAGCTGTTCGCCAATGACGCGGCCGCCAACGACTATCTCGGTGTGACCTGTGGGGCGTGTCACTCGCTGGACCGAGTGGAGACCGCGCAGTTCAACGAGGCCCGGTGGAAAACGGTCATCACCGACATGCGCCGACGCGGGGCGACGGTGGCCGAGGAAAACGTCGACGATCTTGTTGCCTTCCTCACCCGTTCGCGCGGCGCTGACTAGCGTCTCGTTTCAAAAGCCCCACTGCATTCGAGCGGTGCTGGTACCCGCACAGGGCCGCCGTTCGGCTTTGACTCGTCGGGGCCGATGATGCTTAGTTTGTGTCCTCCGCCGCGTCGTGCGAGTCAGGTTCATCGCCACTCTCGGTGCGACGCGGCGGATCACCACGGGCTGCTAGAATCCGGTCTGGGCGTAGCTTCTCGCAGGCTACCGGATTGCCGAGTAGTCGGTGGGAACCAGATCGAACGATTGGATCGATTCGATCAGTTTGGTGCGTGGATCACGCTCCGCGTCTCGCACGATCTCGAGGAACTCGGGGTCGGCATGGGCGGCGGTCAACCGCGCCTCTCGCGCTTCCTGCGACGGATATCCTCGCATATAGACGAACGTGCGTGCGGCATCGTCGCCTGATGCCGCAAACCAGTACCCGATGTTACGGATACCGTGGCGTTCGTAGATCTTCGTTGTATAGTCACCAAACCGCGCAGATAGGGCGTCGCGCTGGCCTGGACGTGTTGTGTAGATGCGCAGCTCGAAGAAGCCGGGTTCCGCCGGTTGCTGCGCGAAACCCCACGCAACACCACCCAGACCGAACGCGAACCCGAGCCCAGCCAGTAGTTTCCACTTCAGCATGTCGGGTTCTCACTGTTCGTAGGAAGGACCGTGCACCGTCCGGTGGGAGAGATACTGCCACTCACCGTCGCGCTGGGCGTAAACACGCACATACCAAAAGCTGAACGAGCGCTGGTCCGCTGTAGGGCCACCGGAGCGGGCCTGTACGCGACCCATGGTGATCGCGACGTCACCGTGCATCTCAGCCTGTTGCGAATCGACCGCGCGCGCCGCATATCGCCCCGGGAGCGACGCGAGCCATTCCGACCTCGTATCAACCCCGAGTATCGGGCCGCCAGTGGTCCAGCCGTCGCCATGAGAGTAGGTGAAGTCGTCCGCGCAGATCCGCTCGAGGAACTCGATGTCTGCCTCGAGGACGGCCCTCTCCATCTGTCGCTCGAGCGCAAGGACCTCGTCCATCCCATCCGTCGAGCCGCCGGCTCTGGACGCCTCCTGTGCGCTGCGGCCGGTCTCCGTCAGCGCCAGTAGTCCAAGAACGAGAAGCGGTGTCCAACTCCATGTCGCGAGGCCCCATCTGCCCATACATCCTCCCGGTCTATGCGTCTGATTATGCCACCTCCGCCACGTCCCCCGACACGATACCGGTCACGATGCCCCGGTGCCTTCCTTCGCCGACGCTGGCCAACGCAGGTGCCATGAAGGCGAACGGATACTCGGGGTCGGGCGTGTTCTCGGCGAGATGAAAGCAGCCCCGTCCGACCACGTGCCACACGGAGCTCTGCTCTCTGAGACACGGCTGGTCGGGTCGTTCGGAGGGGCGTGAGGACCGGGCGGTCCCATCGCGGGATTCAACGAAGGGGAACCACGCGCGGGTAGCCGGGCCCGCCGGTTGATGATTCCACCGTCTCCGGTGGTCACTACCGGCGTCGCCCCTGGCGTGGCGCGTCACCCGATCTGCGGTGATACACTCGCGAGCGACCCGTTCTATGCACCAGCGCCGACTATCGGGAGAGCACGATGTCTGCTAAACAACACCGGTCAACGGCGATGGTGGCCTTTGTCTTCGCGACGACCGTCCTGCTCACTTGGGTGTTTCCCCTCGTCGCTGACGGTCAAGCCGGTTCGGACGTGGACGACTGGCGGTTTTATGGCGGAGATCCGGGTCATACGAAGTACTCACCCCTCTCGCAGATCACGAAGGACAACGTCGGCCTGCTGCAGATCGCATGGACGTGGACGTCGGTTGACGAGCAGTTGCGGGCGGACAATCCGGTGATCCGGGACGGACGTATCTTTCGCACTTACGCCCATGAGGTCACCCCACTGATGGTCGACGGGGTGCTCTACGCCACGACCAACTTGGGGCAGGTCGCGGCCATCGACCCGACCACCGGTGAGACTCGGTGGAGCTATGACCCCGGTCTGTATCTCGAAGGACGACCCGCCGTTCATGGTTTCCTCACGCGCGGGTTGGCCTATTGGACTGACGGGGCTGAGGCCCGGTTGTTCTATGCGGGTGGTCGGACGTATCTGGTATCGGTCGATGCCAAGACCGGGGAGCCAGACGTCGACTTTGGTCGGAACGGGCAGGTCGATCTCAAACGCGGTCTCGGACGCACGATCGACCCAGGACAATACGCGGTTAGCTCCCCTCCGGTCGTGGTGGCCGATACGGTGATCGTCGGCTCAGCCATGACTGAGGGCACAGGTCGCCAGGAGGCCCCACCCGGTCATGTGCGTGGCTACGACGTCCGAACGGGGGAGATGAAGTGGATCTTTCACACGATTCCGCAGCCCGGCGAGTATGGCCATGAGACGTGGGGCGACGATTCATGGAGGCGCGCGGGGGGCGCGAATGTGTGGTCGAACATGAGCGTCGACCCGGAGCTGGGTTACGTCTATCTTCCTGTGGGGTCTCCGGTGACCGACTACTACGGTGGTCATCGCCCCGGTGACAATCTGTTCGCCAATTCTTTGGTGTGTCTCGACGCCGAGACGGGCGAGCGAGTCTGGCATTTTCAGTTTGTGCATCACACGGTGTGGGACTACGACCTGCCGGCGGCACCCAATCTGATCGACATCACGGTAGAGGGCCGTGAGATCAAAGCGGTGGCGCAGGTCACCAAGCAGGGGTACACGTTCGTCTTTGACCGCGAGACCGGCGAACCGGTCTGGCCGATCGAAGAGCGACCTGTTCCGCAGTCGACCGTGCCCGGTGAGCAGACTTCGCCCACCCAACCATATCCGACCAAGCCTCCCGTCTATCTGACGAACGGCGCGGTGGAGGACGACCTGATCGACTTCACCGACGAATTACGGCGCGAGGCGCTCGAGATCTACAAGCCGCATACGGCTGGTCCCCTCTATACGCCACCGGCGATCGGAGGCAACATCGTCCGGCCCGGCTGGAGTGGTGGCGCGAATTGGTGGGGGGCGGCGTTTGATCCCGACACCGGGCGGCTCTACGTGCCGAGTTGGGCGCACTTTTCGTTTGTTGTCATGGAACCGGGTAACCCGGCCCGCTCCGACCTCACGATTCGGCCGAGGGTGAGCAATCTTCCGGGTCCTCGGGGACTGCCGCTGTTCAAACCGCCATATTCGCGGCTGGTGGCGCTCGACCTGAACAACGGCACAGGGATCTGGAGTGTGCCGCTGGGTGAGGGGCCACGTGAGCACGACGCGCTCCGTGGTCTCGATCTTGCGCCGCTGGGAAATTACGAAAAGAGCGGAGGCCCGTTGCTGACAAAGACGTTGCTCTTTATCGGTCAAGGGATCGAGTCGAACACCTTCCGCGCCTTTGACAAGGACACGGGGTACGAGGTGTTCAACATGCAGCTGCCGGCGCGCTCGTCGGCGGCCCCAATCACGTATTTCGTCGACGACCGGCAATACATCGTGCTGGCGATCGGCGGAGGGGATAGGACGGAACAGCTGGTGGCGTTGGCGTTACCGGACCGTCCGTAGTCGGTGGCGCTCGACCATCGCGGCGGTGTCCATCGTCGGTAGCCCGTTGAGCGCGACGGCCCACCCAGGAGATCGATGATGCAGATGACAGCGACGCGTGGGCTCCTGTGCAGCTGTTTGGCGGCCACGATACCGGTCGTCGTGGTGTCGGTGGCCGCCGCCCAACAAGGTGCTGACCAGGGCGAGTGGCGTCACTACGCGGGCGATGCCGGGAGCACCAAGTATTCACCGTTGGAGCAGATTACCTCTGAGAACGTCGACGACCTTGCGGTCGTCTGGCGGTGGAGCTCTGTCGATGGGCATTTCGATCTTGATGAGCTGCGTCTCCGATATCCCGCCCTTCGGGTGGCCAACGATACGGCTAATGTCAGCATCAATGGCCTGAAGGGTACGCCTCTGATGGTCGGGGATACGCTCTATCTCAGTACACCGTTTTCACAAGTGGCAGCGATTGATGCCGCGACCGGTGAGACTCGATGGGTCCATGACCCCGAGAGCTACGCCGCCGGTATTCCGATCATGGTGCTCGGGTTTAGCAACCGCGGGTTAGCGCACTGGAGCGATGGCGAGCGCGAGCGCATCATTTGGGCCACCGGTGATGCTTGGCTCCACGCCGTGGATGCACAGACCGGTAATCCGGTGACGGAGTTCGGCGACGGAGGGCGGGTCGATCTGATGCGTGGCATCGCTCGCGCCCGGCGCGACCCGCCGCCGATCAATTACTCCGTGACCTCACCCCCATTGGTCTGTAACGACGTCATCATCGTTGGCTCGGCCGTATCCGACCAGCCGCGGTTCAAGGAATCCCCTCCAGGACACGTCCGGGGGTTCGACGCGCGGACGGGGGAACTACTCTGGACGTTTCATACCATCCCGCTCGCCGGTGAGCTCGGTCACGACACCTGGGAGAACGGCTCGGCGGGCTATACAGGAAACGCCAACGTTTGGACCATGATGAGTGCCGACCCGGAACTTGGCTACGCCTATCTGCCGGTCGGCAACGCCACCAACGACCATTATGGTGGACATCGTCCTGGCGCCAACTTGTTTGCCAACAGCGTGGTTTGTGTTGAGTGTGCGACCGGACAGCGAGTCTGGCACTTTCAGCTCGTTCATCACGACCTTTGGGACTACGACCCGCCCGCGGCCCCGAACCTGGTCGACATCACGGTTGATGGAAGACCGATTCAGGCCGTCGCCCAGGTCACCAAGCATGCGTTCACCTTCGTCTTCGATCGGGTGACCGGTGAGCCGGTTTGGCCCATCGAGGAGCAGACGGTCCCGCCGTCTACGGTGCCGGGCGAGTGGACGTCACCGACCCAGCCGTTTCCGACGAAGCCACCCCCCTTCGATAGACAAGGTGTGACGATAGACGATCTCATAGACTTCACACCGGCGTTACGTGCCGAGGCGACCGGGCTCCTGCGTGGCTACGTCTATGGTCCGATCTTCACACCTCCCTCGTTGATTGGGACGGCCCCCAATGACACCAAGGGCACCATCGAGCTTCCGGGATATACTGGAGGAGCAAACTGGACCGGGGCTGCCTTTGACCCTGAGACGGGGTGGCTGTATGTGCCGTCGACGACCCAGCCGATCATCCCGGTGCTGGTTGAGCTGGGACCGGACCGATCCAACTTGCGGTAT
>JAYZGM010000266.1:0-5361 GCA_036336225.1 Acidobacteriota bacterium
GGCCGCGTATGAGGTCGACGGCGCGCAGTACATCGCCATCGCGATGGGCCCCGACCTCTGGGCCTTTACGCTGGACGGCCCCGTCCCCGCCAGAGGCGAGCCGGTGATCGACGAGTGGGCGGACTACGAACGGCCCCGTCCCGCCCCAACCGAGACTGACGTCATCGAGACCGCAACGCTCATCGAAGCCCCGCGAGGGATCGCGGGCGGCAGGCGGTACGGTTTTGACGAGCACCGCTTCAACCCGGTGCGCTCGCTCGTCAGCACTGGAACGCGAGTGCGGTTCGTCAACAATGGGGCGATCGCCCACACCATCGCGGCGCGCGACGGCAGCTGGACTACCGCCACGCTGGAGCCAGCGGCGACAGCCTACGTCGCCCTCGACGACACGGGCACATTCCTCTATCACTGCACCGAGCACCCCTGGGCGATCGGCGAGATCACGGTCGAGCCCTGAAACGTTCACGCCCCACGACGACCGTACCCTCGTCACCGAGTCCACGCGATGCTGTTTAGGAGTCTGTAGCTAATCGGAACTATAAACCGAGGAGACAGTAGTGGCAGAGGCGATTTCGAAGTTTCGTCTTGAATTCACAGGAATGTCACACTCAAAGTCCGATGATGGTCGTCTTCTGACGTCGGCACATTTTGATGGCACTGCTGATGGTTTTGGGGCAGTGATGGGTTCCGTAAATCTTTCACAGACGTTGGCAGAGACAACTCAGACAAACGGAACATATAGCTGGGCCGGACAAGTTTTCAGCGAAGACGGTAGCACGTCTGGATCGCTCGCCGAGGGGACGTGGGAACAAGTCTCAGGTGAAAATGTGTGGAAGTTTATTTTTCATCGATAAGTGGAATGACTAAAACAAATGGGCGCCTACTGATGGCGCCCTTTTTTTGTCCCGAGCTTCGCGGCGGGTCAGAATGTTCTCGCATTCTTATGGCGGGCTCATTTTGACCTTAGTGCTTGGGCACGTGAATTGTGCGTCTCGGGCGCCGTGAGATGAAGGGGCGCAGAGGTACACCCCTTCACGAGAACCGAAACGTCGTCAGTTCTTCTTAGATCTTTCCAATATTGCCTCGACTATTGGCTGGACGGAGTCCTCTGTTTCCACGGGATGAATGTCGAAGTCGACAAGGTCGTTAAACTTAGCAGCCCAGAGGTGAATCCCAGTAATCGAGTTGGTTTCAAGGACCATGACTGCCCAACGGGTTGCTGTTGAATGGTATCGACACACCAAGCTCACTCCCGAGGGTAATTCACCTTCTTCAAGTACGCTGAGGAATCGTTGAGCAATTCCATTACGATTTTCGGCCGAATAGCTGGCGGTAACTGCAAATAACATGAGAATCCTCCGATAGACGAGTGAAGTTTCAACACGTTTCGTTTTCTCGTGGTCTGATGGACGGTTCTACTCTGTCATCAAAGGAGAACGTCCTGAGTATTTGACCAACGAGCAACGCTTCGAGGTGAGATGCATCGGCGGTCGAATGTAGCGGGACTTTCACCGGGGTGCTAGCAGCGCCCGCCGGCTAGACCGGCCGCTCCACGTGTCCTCTCTCTCCCTGGTAGCCTCACGCGACCGCAGTCGCCTCGAGCTCGATCATGAGGCCGGCATCGAACAACCTGGTCACACCGAGAAGCGTGCTGACGGGCTTGCAGCCGTCCTTCGCGAAGATAGGCACGAGCTCGCCGGCCGCCGCCATGAAGGCATCCACGTCAGTCGTATACATGTTCAGCCGGACGATGTTCGTCGGATCCATCCCGGCGGCCGCGAGCGCGTCGTTCACGTTCGCCCACGCCAGACGGAACTGGGCGACCAGATCGCCTGGGTGCATCGCCGTGCCATCGGGGCCGTTCGCGGTCTGCCCCGACAGATAGAGCACGCGTTCGCCGCCGGTCACCTCGATGCCATGGTTGATATTGAACGCCTGAAGCCATTCCGTCGGGTTGATCTCCCGCGTATGCATCGTTCACCTCGTCGTTCAAACGGACTGTGAATGGAGACGACGGTCAGTTCGTCGAGCCCGTGGAGGGCGACGGCGATCGGCTCAGGCGGACGGCGCCCGCGGTGCTGACCAACTGCTCCAGGACCTCATATGCCTGGGCGCCGACCACGCGTTGATCGCCGGCAACGAAGGTCGGGACGGCAGTGACGCCGTATTGCCGTGCTTTCATCCAGTCGGCATCCACCGACGCCTTGCAGCGTCTCTCCATCAACACGTCCCTTACCTCGTCCGGCGGCAGTCCCGCCGACTGTGCCAACCCAACCAGCTCGTCTATGTCACCGATGTTTTGATTGTCCACGAAGTACGCGCGATACAAGACGTCATGGATGGCTTCGACACCTCGTGCGTCGGCCCATTTGCCGAGTTCTTGGGCAAGGCGACTGTTGTAGGTGTGCGTGCGATCACCATACGGGAGGCCCTCTGCTCGCATGAGATCCGTCATGCGCCGCTGCATCGCCGCCAGGTCCACGCCCCGGCCCGCGAACAGCGCGTCGAGCGACTGTCCGTCCGCCGGCGTGTCCGGATGCAGAGGAAAAAACACCCACCGCATCTTGACATCGAACTGTTCCCGAAGCCTGTCAATACGCCCGGTACTGAGGTAGCACCACGGTCATATGTAGTCCGTGAACACCTCGAGAACGACTGGATCAGCCATCACGATGTCTCCGTCATCTGGGTCGAGGCCCGCCTTCGTCGGAACGCCCCGTGATTATGGCACTGGCCAGGGCGATTGCGGCAACCGGCGTCACACCCTGAAGCGTTACCACGGAGTATGATTGTCATTGAACCTAACTGCTGGGAGCATACGATGGCCTGGAAACTGACCGGAGAACTCGTCGAGTCGTGCAGCTGCAACCTGCTGTGTCCGTGCTGGTACGGGGTGCGAGACCTCATGATCATGGACCGTGGATGGTGCGCGACCCCGTGGCTGCTGCGATTCGCCTCGGGCGAAGCCGACGGTGCGTCTCTCCCGGCGTTCAATGCCGTGATCGCCGCGTTCTTTCCCGGACCGACTCTGCTCGACGGCAACGGCACCGCGCGGGTATATTTTGACAACGCCACGGCCGAAGAACAGCGCGCGACGCTCGAGCCGATCCTGAAAGGTCAACGCGGTGGCGCCACGGAGATCCTCGCTGGCCTCGTATCCACGTGGCTGCCGACATCAGTGACCAGCATCACCGTCGAGGAAAACGACGGTACCGTGACGGCCGACATCGGTGAGGTCGGACACATCAACTCCACGCGCCTGGTCAACGACCTCGGCGATCGGATGACGATGACCAACGCGGGTTTCGCTGTCGGTCTGCAGCTCGCCGACGCCACCGCCGAGCTCGCCCCGAGTGACGGCACGCGATGGACGGACCCCGACCTCCCAGAAGCCTTCGACTGTAAGTCCGGGGCGGTCGGGCAGTTCAGCTGGAGTGGCTGAAGCCCCCAGCGCCGTCCAGGTCGCGGTTACGCGCGACAGACACATCATCATCGCAAGCGCTGTGACGCTCAGCGCGCTTGCCTGGGCGTACACCGCTCACCTCTCGACCCAACCCCTGATGCCCATGACGCAGCCGTGGGCCGCCGCCGATTTCGCCTTCATGTTGTTCATGTGGACGGTGATGATGGTCGCGATGATGCTGCCGTCGGCCACGCCAATGATGGTGCTCTTCGCCCAGGTGAACCGGCGACGCCTGGAGGCCGCTCGGCCATACGTCCCAACGGCGATCTTCGCCGCGGGATATCTCGTTGCGTGGACGACCTTCTCGCTCGCGGCCACGCTGATCAACTGGGGGCTGCACCAAGCCGAGGTGCTGACGTCCATGATGGGCCGCACGACCCCGTGGGTGGCGGGCGCGTTACTCCTCGCCGCCGGGATCTACCAGTGGACGCCCTTCAAGCGGGCGTGCCTGACGCACTGCCGGTCCCCCCTCGGGTTCCTCATGGCTCATCAACGCGAGGGGCGTGTCGGCGCATTCGCCACCGGCATGCATCACGGCGTGTACTGTCTCGGCTGCTGCTGGCTCTTAATGGGCCTCCTATTCGCGCTCGGCATCATGAACCTCGCATGGGTCGCGGCGCTTGCCGTGTTCGTGCTGGCCGAGAAGCTGTTTCCGGCGGGCAACATCGTCGCGCGCACTGCCGGCGTCGGTCTCATGGGGTGGGGCGTGTGGCTGCTCGCAGTGTGACCTCCTGTGGACCGCGTCTCACGTGACAACGTCGCCGCGCTCGGTCGCGAGGACTCCATACACAGAAAGAGCCGGTTATCCCATCGCTGTGGATGCCAGCTCTTTCACCCGCATGTTGATCGTTGGCGCCTGGCGCCCCTCTGCCCCGCCCCGATGCGGCAGCCCATCAACGTGGGCCAGTCAGGATGAAGCCGCCTGCTGGGAAGGCGGCATAACGTCGTCCAACGCCGTTCGAGGAGCTGAAGGAGCGCGTCCCACTCCCGTAGCCGGTGGTCGGTCTCCGACGACTCGGCTACACTTTGAACGAGTGACGCTCGTACTGCGAGCTCGCGTCCATCGTCTTTCCGAGAGGAACCATGAAGAAACTGCTGACACTCTGCCTGCTGATCGTCGCGTCAACGACTACCCTGGCTGGCCAGCCGCCTGACGCCTCCGAGATTCCGCGCAACGCGTGGGACAAGCCGTCTCTGGACGGCGTCTGGAACTTCTCTTCCAACGTCCCGATGCAGCGGCCCGAACGCTACGGCGATCGGGAGTTCATGACCGACGAAGAGATTGCGGAGCTGCGCGCCAGGTTGGCAGCAGCGGATGCGGCGTCTGATCAGGCGGTTCCTCAGCGCCCGGGCGGACCAGGCGCGTACAACGATTTCTGGGTGGAGAGCGCGGGCATTACGGACTACATTCGCACCTCTCACATCGTGTACCCCACCACCGGTCGACTTCCCGACACCGTGGCCGGCGTCGATGCTATCTCTGGTGGCCTCGGAGATGACGTCCCGGGCGAGCGACCGGTCCGATTCGTCGTCGGTGGCATTGGCAAGGATGGCCCCGAAGATCGGGGGTTGTCCGAACGCTGCATCGTCGGCTTCAACTCCGGACCTCCGTTCGTCCCAAGTCTCTACAACAACAACGTGCAGATCGTTCAGAATCGAGATCACGCGGTAATTCTCACCGAGATGATTCACGATGCGCGCATCGTGCCGATCGGAGACCGGCCCCCGCTCGATGACGCGATTGGCCTGTGGTCAGGAAGCTCGCAAGGCTACTGGGATGGGGACACGCTGGTGGTCGAAACGCGGAATTTCAACGGCCTGACGAAGAGCTTCAGCACGTTCGGCACGTCCGAAGGCAAGACGTTGACCGAGCGCTTCACCCGCATTGATGGATACAC
>JAYZGM010000267.1:0-8139 GCA_036336225.1 Acidobacteriota bacterium
GGCCCAGTCGACGTAACGGGATCATGAAGCGACCGGCGCCTCCGGGGCCCGGACCTCCGCGGCGTCCCATTCGAGGGTGTCGAGTCTCGGAACCATCCTCCGGTTGGCTCCAGGCCACATCGGCCCCACCAAGGATCATCAAGACTACGACGGACACGACCGGCCCTATACCTTTCATCTCCAAATACTCCTTTTCTGCGCGAAGCGACCACGCACGAACCGGGGACGTTTGTGCTCAACCGGTGGTCGGTGCGACGCGTCGGTCCCACGCTCACCCGGTAGCCGATCAGGGCGTTCAGCGCCCCGTCGGTTGTCGTTGATCGTGACCCTCGTCTCGGGGAATTTATTCCCCGGGCCGAACGGGCGCCCCCCAATCCGGAGCGTCTCGGTCACACACCTACGACAAAAGGCCGCACGACCATCGATCATGCGACCCCTGGCTCTGTCCCGGACGAGTTGGCGGTTACGGCTGTTGCTGTGTCGTCTCCGTCTCATCCTCATCAACGAACGATCAACGAACGGGACAAATCCGGCCCCCCATGCCCCGATTATGGACCATCGGCATCAGATTCGCCATCCCGACGTCGAGATGAGGTGAACGTGGACCGAGAGAGCGCAGCTCATCAGACTGGACGTGTTACTGAACGCGTGCGACCGTGACCCGGACCAATGGCGTCTCCGTGCCATCGGCGAGCACGCCAAAGATCTCAACCTCGTCACCGACCCAGGCGTCAAGCTGTCGATACGGCGCCTCGTCACTCGAGGCCGTCAGACACAGAAGCCCCTCCGACCCGGCCACCAACCCCAACGTGTGACCGTCGCGGAGACCCGCCGCAGCGATGTGTCCAAACGGTCCGTCATAGTCATCCAGGGTGACGACCGTGCCCATCCAGGTCAGCTCCGAGGCCAGCGCGATGATCCGGGCCTCGTTTGCCGCAACCAACGGGCTGTTCACAAAGTCCGCCCCGGGCACCTCAGCCCGAGGAGCCAGCGCCTCTGACCCTGGTGGCAACCCGTAGCGGATCAGCACCGCCGCCTCACCACTCTTGGCCACAAGCTCATCGACAACCTCGCCCATCCGGTCACGACGCTCCAGAATGGCGCGGATCTCTCGCTCTGAAAGCCATTCACCGAGCGTCTCGGTGAGAATGGGCTCATCAAGCCGCTGCATCCGCTGCCAGAGATAGCGGTCCACACGAATCATATCGTCGTGGGCCATCTCGACATCCGGGGTGAACGAGCGCGTATGGTCGATCAAGAAGATGTTCCAGGCCGGATCAGTCAGCCAGTTCCCCTCATTGGGATCACGGTTGTAGATAAGATTGTCGAACATCTTGGCGCGGATGAGCTGGATCGTCCAATACCCCAGATAGCGGTTGGGCGGAGTCGGCAACCCGCCCAGATCCTTGAAACTCTGGGTGGGACTGACCCACATGATCGCGGCCCCCAGCTCGCCTCGAATCCGACGCTCGACTTTGACCGGAACCATCCCAAGACCGAGAAGCTTGTCCAGCTCATAGGCGGCGATCTCCGCCTTGTAGCTTTCATAGTGCCCACGCTGAATCCCAGGTTGCACCGGCTTCCACGCGAACCGGTTGACCGGTCCGCCCGGCTCGAGGTCGGCCGATCTTGGATTGGTGACACCGACGGGGATGTCCGTGAGACCAAGGATCTCGGCCGTTCGCAGAAACTCCTCAATCTCGGGCTCGATCCCGATCCAGGTCTTTGCGCTCACCGGATCGTCAGCTTGACCGCCAAACGCAATGATGGGGGTTCCAAGAATCCAGGCGACACACGCAAACACGACGGGGATTCGTCTCGGGGTCATGCCACACTCTCGTTTCAGCCGCGAAGCAACCTAGTACAGCACCAACGATTCGCCTTTCTTCGCAATAAGGTCGTCAAAGTGGTCCACCAGCTTGTCTCGCCGCTCGAGCACGGCGTCGATTTCACCGCCGTTGAGATACGGGTGCGTGTGTGTTTCTAGACGTGCCCGGGTGAGGTCACGCAAACCTTGTAATAGCTGGCGATCGCAGCGCGGCACGTTTTGGGGAGCCTGAAGCTCTGCCCACACCCGGAACGCACGTGAGAAGTCGATCATCCACAGATTCCAGTCAGACCCGTACAACACGTTGGTCTGATTGCGGTCGGTGTCATAGACGAGCTCGGCAAACACCAGCATCCGGTAGTACTGCTCGTTGTATCGTTGCATGTCATCGGGCCAGTGTCGCCCGTCCAGACGGGTCCGCTCGTCAAACATGACATCGTCGATCCACCAGCTTACTGCGCCCCGCCGTCCGTCCCAGGACCGCTCCACCGTGACCGGCATCATGTGGTCGAGACCAAGCAACTCCGCCACCCGATACGCTGCAATGTTGTAGCGATACGCATCAACAAAGTTCAGCTCTTGCCGACGTCCGAGTCGTTGTCGATCCCGTTGCTTGTCGACGGATTGGAACGCCACATCGTGCTCGAACCTTCCGTCACTGAGGGTCAGTCGCCACGGGTTGGTGACCCCCGTCCCAATCTCCTCTGCCGCAACCACATCGGCGGTCCGCATGAACTCCGCGATCGCCGGCTTGTCGAGCGGCTGGGCCACTGCACCGGTTGCGGTCACCCACAGTGCCAGCGACACGGTCCAGACGAAGCACAACTGGACGCTCGAACGTGAAAGAGTCATACCGCTCCTAACGACAGCGACACCGAACACGTGGCTACGGCGAGGCGCCAACCCGTGGTGGGAGTCTGCGTGCTCCACCCTCTGATAGCTCCAGATCTGCGGGAAATTATACTAGTGTTCTGTACCATCTTCGTCGCCACACGACCGGACTGACCGAATGGATTTCTCATACTCCCCAAGGACCGAACAACTTCGCCAACGCTTGCTCACATTCATGGCGGAGGTGATCTATCCGAATGAACCGGTTTACGCTGAACAGGTCCACGCCGCGACCAACCGGTGGGAATCACCACCGATCATGGAGGAGCTCAAGACCCGGGCTCGGGACGCGGGTCTCTGGAACCTCTTCCTCCCGGATAGCGAGCACGGCGCTGGTCTGAGCAATCTCGAATACGCCCCGCTATGTGAGATTCTCGGACGTTCTCCGATCGCGCCAGAATCCTGCAACTGCTCTGCGCCCGACACCGGGAACATGGAGGTGCTGGTGCGGTATGGCACCGAAGCGCAGAAGCAGCAATGGCTCACTCCGTTACTGGAGGGGCGAATGCGCTCGGCCTACGCAATGACCGAACCACAAGTGGCATCCTCGGATGCGACCAACATCTGCGCGCGAATCGAACGGGCCGGTGACGAGTTTGTGATCAACGCGCGCAAGTGGTGGGCCTCGGGTGCCGGCGACACACGGTGCCGGATCTTCATCCTCATGGGCAAGACGGACCCCGATGCGCCCAAACATCAGCAACAGTCAATGATCCTGGTCCCAGCCGACACCTCCGGCGTGACATTGGTGCGACCGCTAACCGTGTTTGGCTACGACCATGCGCCACACGGCCATTTCGAAGTCACGTTCGACGACGTCCGGGTGCCCACCACTAATCTGGTCCTCGGGGCGGGTCGTGGGTTCGAAATCGCCCAGGGTCGTCTCGGCCCGGGACGGATTCACCACTGCATGCGACTCATCGGTCTGGCAGAACGTGCCCTGGAGGCGATGTGCCAGCGCGCCAAGAGCCGAACGGCCTTTGGGGGGCCCCTCGCGGATCAGGGCGTGGTGATGGAGGCGATCGCCAACTCACGGATCGAAATCGACCAGGCGCGGCTGCTCACCCTGAAAGCGGCCCACATGATGGACACCGTCGGCAACAAGGTGGCGCGGGCCGAGATCGCCATGATCAAGGTCATCGCGCCGAACATGGCGCTCAGCGTCCTCGACCGCGCCATCCAACTGCACGGCGGCGCTGGCATTTGTGAGGATTTCGGGCTATCGGCGGCATGGGCACACGCGCGGACCCTCCGACTGGCTGACGGCCCTGACGAAGTGCATCGTCGGGCGATCGCGCGACTCGAACTCAAGAAAGGGTGACCCGCACCCGGTTGCCTCACGCGAAGACAAGAGACACCGTTTCGGCGACACAGGCCGGCTTCGACTCGGTGTCGATCTCCACAACAAACTTGCTGGTCAACCGCATCGCGTTGGCATCGACCCGGATCGCGGTCAGAAGTGTCTGCACGCCCCGCACGCGCGCTCCCGACGTTACCGCGTTTGGGAACCGCACCTTGTTAACCCCGTAATTGATGGCGCGCGAGACCCCACGGATCTGGGCAATCTGGCGTCGAAAACAGGGAACGCGTGACAGCGTGAGAAACCCATGGGCGATTGTGGTCCCGTAGGGTGATTCAGTCGCCGCACGTGCGCCGTCAACATGAATCCACTGGTCGTCGAGTGTCACGTCCGCAAACCGGTCGATCATGGTCTGGGTAATCGTGAGCCACTCGCTGGCCCCGAGCTCGGTGCCGACCAACGCTTGTAGCCCGTCCAGGCCCTCAATGATGCGCATGGTCGGGTAGTATAGGGCGCTTTGCCGAACCCAACCTGCGGCGGCGACCCCAAAGACGCCCCTCCGGGAGGCGGTTAGAATGATAGACCTGTTGGTCGCGCAAACGGCCGTTTCCACCAAGAGAGGCTCCACAGGATGACTCCATGACTGACGCCGTTGTCGTGTCCACCGCGAGAACCCCGATCGGGAAAGCGTTCCGCGGGGCATTCAATCAGACCCACGGCGCCGTGTTGGCTGCCCACGCGATCGCACATGCGGTGACACGGGCTGGTGTCGATCCGGGCGAAATCGAAGATGTCGTGATCGGGTGCGGGCTACCTGAAGGGGCGACCGGGCACAACATCGCCCGCTTGAGCGCAGTCCGCGCCGGGCTGCCGGTGACCACGGCCGGCACGACCATCAATCGGTTCTGCAGCTCAGGGCTCCAGGCGATCAGTGTGGCGGCCCAGCGGGTCATGACCGACCGAGTTCCCATCATGGTGGCCGGAGGCGTCGAATCGATCAGCCTGGTACAAAACAACCTGAACCAGGAGCACTTCACCGAAGAGTGGCTCATGCGTCACAAGCCCGAGCTGTGGATGAGCATGATTGACACGGCGGAGGTCGTGGCCGAGCGCTACGGCGTGAGTCGCGAGGCACAGGATGAGTACGCGCTGCTCAGCCAGCAGCGGACGGCGGCCGCACAGGCGGCTGGTCGTCTTGCCGACGAGATCGTCCCCATGACGACGGCCAAGCTGTCGGCGAACAAGCAAACGGGAGAGACCTGGACCGAAGAGGTCACATTGACCCAGGACGAAGGCAACCGTCCGAGCACGACGCTCGATGGGCTGGCCGGGCTGCAACCGGTGCGTGGCGAAGACAAGTGCATCACCGCCGGGAACGCCAGTCAGCTCTCGGACGGCGCGTCGGCGTGTGTCGTGATGGACGCCACGCTCGCCTCTCAACGCGGGCTCGACCCTCTTGGCACCTACCGGGGTCTCGTGGTGGCAGGCTGCGAGCCGGACGAGATGGGGATCGGACCCGTCTTTGCGGTCCCCAAGTTGCTCGAGCGACACGGACTCAAGCCTGACGACATCGATCTCTGGGAGCTGAACGAAGCCTTCGCGGTCCAAGTGGTGTATTGCCGCGACCGGCTGAGGCTCCCGCTGGAGCGGCTGAATGTCGACGGCGGGTCCATCTCCGTCGGGCATCCGTATGGCATGAGCGGCGCCCGCTTGGTGGGACATGCCCTGGTGGAAGGCAAGCGTCGAGGCGCCCGCTATGTCGTGGTCACGATGTGCATCGGTGGAGGTATGGGGGCCGCCGGTCTGTTCGAGATTGCGTAGGAGCCCGTGCCGACGCTCGACCCTGAAGTCGTTGATGTTCGCGCCGACGAACAGCTCGATCTGACGCGTCTTGAGCCCTGGCTCCGCGCCAACCTACCGAGCGCCACCGGTCCATTGACCGTCCATCAGTTTGGCGGCGGACACGCCAACCTGACGTATCTGCTGCAATTCGGCACCGGCGAGTTCGTCCTCCGTCGCCCTCCGCTCGGACCCGTCGCCCCAACCGCCCATGACATGGCGCGCGAGCATCGTGTGCTGCGGCGGCTAGTCGACGCCTTCCCTCTGGCTCCTCGAAGCTACGCGCTGTGCACCGACCCGGCCATCCTCGGGGTCGACTTTCACGTAACCGAACGCCGACACGGCATCGTGATTCGACGTCATCTTCCGACGGCGCTCCTAGACCACCCGGAGAGAAACCACCGGCTCGGCTGCATGATGGTCGATGTGCTCGCCGACCTGCATCAGGTTGACCCAGCCGCGGTGGGCCTCCACGACCTGGGTCGTCCGGAGGGGGTCCTCCAACGACAGCTTGACGGATGGGGCCGACGCTGGCTGTCCGCGAAGGACCGGGACATCCCGAATATCGAACGCATTCTGCAATGGCTCACCTCCAGAGTACCGCGCACTCAGGCCACCACCCTTCTGCACAACGACTACAAGCTCGACAACCTGCTTGTGGACGCCTCCGACCACACGACACCGGTGGCTGTCCTCGATTGGGACATGACCACCCGTGGCGATCCCCTGATGGATTTGGGCTATCTGCTCAACTTCTGGAACGAGGCTGGTGATGACCCACGGTGGCATCTCGTGGCCCATATGCCGACACACCATCCTGACTTCCCCACCCGGAACGAGGTGGTTGAACGCTACGCCCAACGTTCAGGTCTGGATCTCGAACCAGTTCGTTGGTATCTCGTGTTCGGGGTGTTCAAGCTCATCGTGATCATTCAGCAGATTTTCATTCGCTACCAACGGGGACAGACCGAAGACCAACGGTTCGCACATTACGATGAGAGGGTCCTTGACCTGGCCAGGAAAGGCATGGAGCTCGCCAGGCGGAAAAGACCCGGCTGAAGACGAGATGCACTCGTCCAGGTCACGGTTGTGTCAGCTGCAGCCTAGTACCACCCTCGGCACCCCCTGACAGAAATCGGCGAACGGTGTCTGTTGCGAGCAGCCGGCGCCCCTGGTCGCGGCCACGCTCGAACGTGCGCATGATGACCTCCGGCTCGAAGCACAGAAATCCCGCCTCAACCTTGTGGTCGGGATACAGGAGTAGCAGTGTGTTGTTGGCGACACCGCGAGCCACACTAGGATACGAGTTGAGCGCACGGAGCCGCATGCTCGTTTCCCATAGACGTCCGTCCGGATCACAACAGAAGATGACCGTGCGGGGAGCTGCAATCCAGCGCGCAAGGGCGCCAAACCGAGAATCCTCCTCGAAGATGCCCATCGGCATCTTCAGGGTGAAACCGCCATCAGCGAACACCGCCCGCGCGTCGTCCGGGTAGCTCCGCTCTGAAGATAGCCCGGTTGGTGAGAGGGGCGGCCCCATCGCCATGGGCACGAGACACGACGCCTCGACCACGCGATGGAAGTTCTCCCGGGTGAGTGGCCGCACAAACTCAGAGTGCAGCGAACTCGGGACCCCGGTGGCAAATACCACTGGTTCCATGTGGAAACGCGGCAGATATTTCAGCGGCCGGGGTAACTTGCGCGTCACGGCCATGGCAAACAGTTTGACCAAGTCCGCGCGCTGCAACCTGTTGCCGTCCCGTCGCCGTATACGGGTGGTAAAGACCAACAACCGTCGCTGAGCCGCCTCGCTGAAGACGCCGTCGACCTCCCCATGGTCCATGACATAGCGGATCGAGGCGTGGAGGTGCCGGCGAAAGCGGCTGCGGGGCCAGGTGGTGGCAACGTCTGCAGACAGAGGATACTGCTTGGGAATGTCGTCGGAGCCCCAAGCGGTCCAACCTTTCAGGACGGTCGCTTCGGTGCCGGTGGCGACATCAGCGGCGGCGTAACCACCCGCCGAGGCCCCCATTACAACGTGAGGATAGCCACCGTGCTGGCGGGTCCAACGCATGAGCTCATAGAGGACCCCGCCTTGCCAGGCACCGCGACCCGCACCGCCAGAATCGAGAATCCATGCCGATGCGGCGACGACGTGACGTTCGGGTGGCGCGGATAATGACCCCATAGACTGCGTGATTTCGGCTATCGAGCACGTGTCATCCGCTCAGCCATCTCACGATGCGTCGGCATGCCGATCCGCTCGTATATCTCGACCACC